>JABJOK010000128.1 GCA_018664365.1 Candidatus Peregrinibacteria bacterium
CCTACTGCGGTTCCTCCGATTCCTAATATTTGTAATTGTTCTGATAATTGAATGATGTAAGCTCTGGATTTTTTCAATGCTTCTCTATATGAATCGAATTCTTGGCCAAATGTTATTGGAACAGCATCTTGAAGATGTGTTCGGCCTGCTTTTATTAGGTCTTTGTACTTTTCTTGTTTTTTCCCTATTTCTTCTTCAAGCCCTGTGATGGCTTGTAAAAGTGAAGGAAGAGCAAATAGAATTGCAATTCTTGTAGCTGCTGGAATAACGTCATTTGTTGATTGCCCAAGGTTTACATGATTATTAGGGTGTACAAATTTATATTCTCCTTTTTTGCCCTTTAATATTTCGTTTGCTCGATTTGCAATTATTTCGTTGGCATTCATGTTGTATGAAGTTCCGGCTCCTGCCTGAAAAACGTCTAAAATGAATTCTTGGTCATATTTCCCGTCTATAAACTCTTTTGCAGCTTTATCAATGGCTGAAAACTCTTTTTTAGATAGAAGTTTTAGTGAGTAATTTGATTGAGCTGCCGCTAGTTTTACCGTTCCTAGAGCCTCCTTGAAGACTTTTGGTGCACAAAAATCACTTATCTGGAAGTTTTTTTTGGCGCGAACAGTGAAAGCCCCAAAGTATGCCTCTGCAGGAACTTGAACTTCTCCTAAGGCATCCCGTTCTTTTCGTGTGTTTGAATTCTTCATACGGCAAAGATTTTAGTGTTATTTTTTAGTTCTGTCTAGCCCCTAATAGAGGTCTTGAAATGGTATTAATTTATTAGGGTGAAAAAACATTGCTATTTTGGTAGAAGTTACATAGAATGCTCCTGCTTTTTTAAGAAAATTATGTCTAGAGTCTGTCAAATCTCAGGTAAGAAGCCTTCAGTAGGCAATAAGAGAAGTCACGCGCTTAATGCAACAAGGCGAAGATTCCTTCCGAATCTTGTTACTAAAAGGGTCATTGATCCTAAAACAGGCAAGATGAGAAAGATGAGAATCGCTGCTTCTACGCTAAGAACTTTAACTAAGGGGGCTAAGTAGTTAGCCTGCTACTATCTCATATCCAGGTAATAGCTCTTTTGCTACATAGCAAAGTGCTACTGCAATGATTATTCCAAGTATTGATATAATGGCAACAGCGTGTTCGCTTCCTATCTTTTTCCACATCTTTTTAAAATGATCTGGGTGCCAAATCATTACTACTCCTTTAATGAATGCAGCCCATCCAAGAATTGGTATTAATACAGCCCAGTCTTTTGTGAATGTGTGCTGCACTGATAGGTAAATCATTGATATGATTAATACCATGATTCCCATCATCCTAACTCTGCTTTCATCTGAGACCATGTTTTTCACAGCCTTTGAAAACCTTTTTGGATTAGCAAGTGCAGGAAGAAGTACTACTGCGTAGTAGACTGCTAGGGCAATTAATAAAAATTTGTGTGTGAACATAGAATGAGGTTAGATGTCCGTTCTTTCTGATTGTAGGAGTTTTTTGGCTTAATGACAAGATTCTTTTGTGGTATAATGTATTGATGAATTTAGAAATTTTGCAACAAGTGGGGATTGCTGTAGTGCTTTCAAGTTTGATAGGACTTGAGCGTGAGCAAAAATATCAGAAGTATGACTATGTTGGATTTGGTGGTCTTAGAACTTTTGCGCTTATAGGTCTTTTTGGAGTTGTTTCGCAGATTTTAGGAGAATACTCTCCTGTTTACTTTGCGACGATGGCTGCAGGATTCTTTGGAATGCTTATAGCTTCTTACATAATGGTTGCAAAGAATAATAAAAGGCTCGGTGCAACTTCTGAAATTGCTTCAATACTAGTTTATTTGATAGGAGTGCTTTCTGGAATGGAGCAGTATGTTTTGGCAACTAGCGTTGCCCTGTTGGTAATGACTGCGTTGCACTTTAAGGAGACTTTACATAAATGGGCTAGTCATTTGAAAAATAGAGAAATTGTTTCTACTATTCAGTTTGCGGTGATTGCATTTGTTGTCTTGCCGCTTCTTCCGAATGAGGTTTATGGGCCTTATGGCTTTTTTAATCCTTATATTGTGTGGTTGATGGTTGTATTTATTTCTGGAATTTCTTTTGCAAGTTATATTGCTATTAAGTTGTTTGGATCTAGAAAGGGGATTGGAATTACTGGATTCTTGGCTGGGTTGATATCAAGCACGGCTCTTACTCTGAGTTTTTCTTCTGAAAGTAAAAAGGATAGAAAGACAATCAATCCTTATGTAGTAGCTGTTCTTGTTGCTAGTAGCGCGATGTTTTTTAGGATTATTGCAGAGGTGGCAGTTTTAAATAGAGATTTGTTGGGTGATTTAATTGTTCCAATTGGTTTAATGGGGGCTACGGGTCTTCTTGGAAGTGCTTTTTTCTGGTTTCAAAAGGAAAAACCTTCTTCTGCGGTTGCTAAAAAGGCTACCATTGTTGATAGTCCATTTAGTTTAAAACCAGCGCTGCAATTTGGTGCATTCTTTGCTTTGATTTTGTTTTTGACTAAGTATGCAGAGGCTACAATGGGGGATAATGGTCTTTATCTTACTAGTTTAGTTTCTGGAATTATGGATGTAGACGCTATTACTGTTTCTGTTGCGAACTTAGCAAAGAACGGTTTATCTAATTCGTCTGCAGTTATTGCTATAACAATCGCCGCCTTAACGAATACTTTTGTAAAAGGGGGAATGTTTTTAATGCTTGGAAATAAAAGAGTGGCCGTTCGAATCATCTCCGTATTTGCGTTGGTATTTTTAGTTGGTGTATTAGCAAATATTTTTATCTAGTTCGCAATCGCTAGTGCGGTTGTAGGAAGTTTCTACAGGAAATATTTTTCAACGAGTTTATGGGTGTACGAAAGGCGCTTTTGAGGGTTTGCTATTTTTTTCGACAGTCAGTGTTTTGGCTCATTTCAGCTATTGATTTTGTTTATAAATGGGGTAATGCTGGTCTTGTATAACTTAAATCTTTTAACAAAATTACTATGACTGAGCATGAAGTTATGTCAGGAATCGCTGATTCTAAAAGTCCTGTAGGTGGGAAGATTGCATGGAAGCTTCCTCATTTGCTTGATCTTACTTATTTGGAGTTGGAGGAAAAGAATCTTGAGGTAAAGTCGGAAAGACTTAGGGGGGCCACTAGTGATGAAATGAAGGGGCGTTTGATTTCTTATCTAGAAGAAGAAAAAGGAGTTAAGGCTGTTATGCTGTGCTTTACAGATCTTGAGGGAAAGTTGCATGCTTTAGATTATGATAAAAAATTCATTCTTGGGGCTGAGGACAATTTAACTTTTGATGGATCTTCAATTCGTGGGTTTACAGTTCAATCTGAATCTGATTTACGTCTTAAAATAGATTGGACTAGTTTTAGATGGCTTCCTTCTGATCTTTTTGGATGTGGAAAGGTGATGGTGTTTGCGAATGTTTGTGATCAGGATGGGGCTTATTATCATACTGATTTCAGATCTCAGCTTAAGGGGTTAACGGAAGAGTTACACGAGAATGGAGTTACAGTGAATGTTGCACCTGAAGTTGAAGGATTTATTTTTAAAGGAGTTAAGGCAGAGCAGGAATTTGATGAGAAAAAGGGGTTTGAGCTTGCTACTATGAGTGGATACTTTAATTCGCTTCCACAGGATACTCTTAGAATTTTTATTGATAAATTTGCTGAGGTACAACGTTCTATGGGGTTCGAGAATGAAAAAGATCATCCTGAGGTGGCTCCGGCGCAGTTTGAATTGAATTTTAAATATTCTTTGGCTCTTGATACAGCTGATCAAATTCTGCTTTATAAACTTTTAGCTAGACAGATAGCAGCTTCCATGGGGCTTACTGCTTCGTTTTTGCCAAAGCCAATTCAGGAGCTTAATGGAAGTGGAATGCATACAAATATTTCTCTTTCGAAGGATGGTAAAAATATTTTCTTTGATAATCATGATGATAAAAATCTTTCTGAAGATGCCTATAGATTTTTGTATGGAATTCTTACATATGCAAAGGATATGTGTTTGCTAATGAATCCTAGTGTTAATTCTTATAGAAGACTGGATCCTCATTATGAGGCACCAAATGAAATAAAGGTGTCTTCTGTAGATCGTGGATCAATGGTTAGAATTCCGATTGGGAATGAGAAGAGTGCAAGGGTTGAAGTTAGAACTGTGGCACCTGATGTAAATCCATACTTGTGTATTTACGCTTTAATTAAAGCAGGTCTTAAGGGTATGGGGTTCTCTGATGCAGAATATTCGGATGCGAAGAATTCTTATAATGATGGTTCAGAAAAACTACCTGGTGATATGCACACAGCAATCAATGAATTTAAAAAGAGCGAATTCTTAAAAGATATTATGGGGGAAGAGGATCATGGGAAATATGTTTATCTTAAGGAGATGACAGCTGATCGTGCACCTCGTGAGTTGGGACATCGTGTAAAAGCTGAAGAAATTTTGTATCACCATGAAATCACGAACCAGATGATTTGGGCTGATTTCTAGTCGGATAGTTTTAGGAAAAATATTTTAAGGGCAGTTCATATAATCAGGACTGCTCTTTTTTTTGATTTTATCTCCATCCGAGTGCACGACGTAGTCTGTGTGACATGCGTTCATGAAAATTGTATCGGGCTTCTGTTTCAAAGGATTCCTTTTTTTCATCGTATCTGTCGAAAGCAGGCGCTGATAGGTCTCTTACAAGAGGTTTTGCTATTTTTCTGATTATTGCTTCCCTGGTTATTGATTTGCTTTTGTCCTCTGGAATAATTGGGGCTGATTCTATTTCTTCAGTTGGAATTCCGTTTGGTCCAAGTCTTTCATTTGCTGCTAATAGGACTTCTTTTACAACTGCAAACATCAAGTCATTAACTAAACGTGTTGCTGGCTTGAATTTTCCCTCAGGCCTCCAGTCGTGCATGCCTATGTCAATTTGTTCGAGGTCTCCGTCTGGTAGGACTACTATGTTTCTTAGCTTTCCTTCTACTCCGGCTACTTCTGCTTCTACAACCCTTCTTATGAAGTCTGGTGACTTATCTGCTAGCTTCAATATTAGTTCTTGTGTGAAAATTTTTGGAAAATCAAGAAAAGCGCCGCCGCCTATAGGGTCTGCTCCGAGGTCATGCTTTTCATTCATGTGGTAAGCATCTTTCATATATTCAATCATTTTGCGTATATTTCCAGCTCCATTTTCTGGATCTATGAAGTCCTTCCACTTTAGCGCCATATCTTCTAGGTCGTGACGTTCTATTTCTTCAATTATTTTTTTTGCAAATAGTGCCTTGAGGTTATCAGTTAGTGAAAGCTGTGGATTCACAATTTGCCTCATCCCATCAGGAATTCGAACTCCATGAGCTCTATAGGTTCTTGCGCATTCTGGAAGAAAGTCTGGAGTTTGTGTTTGCCAGAATCTACCAATAATATTGGCAAATTTGTATACAGCACCTGGTTTTTTCTTTGCTTTAACGCAATTGTTTTCTGCTCCTCCTCCAAGCATTTTTCCAAATTCAGCGGTTTCTCCGTGTACTACTTCCATGAATGTGCTTTTAATTAGTGTTGTATTTTTATTGATTGGGGATTTTTTGTCAATGGGGGGGGAGACCCCCCTTGACAGACAGGCCCTATTGTGCGAAGATATGTGCTCGCAAAATTATTGTTATTATTATGTCTGAAGAAAACACAGATTTGACGGAGTTACATGATCAATGGAATCTCCTGGGCCGTTATTATGTTCCGGGTTGTGGTTCAATTGAGGTTGATGGTGAAGATTTACAGTATGAGGTGCATGAGTTTGATTTAGGAAACGGAAGTGTATATCATTTTAATTCTAATGTTGATGCTGGTCAGGCGGAAAGATTGATTCATGAAGGAAGGCATAGGGGGGTTAAGCCTGTGCAAAGAGGGAAGGAAACCAGCGATGAGTTTATTTTTCCTACAAAGAAGAGAATTGTTACCGAGGTTACGCCAAATTTTGATGAGGAAAATGATTTAACTGTAATAGTTTGTCCAGGTTGGGGTGAAACGACTGCTCAATTTGAGCATGATTTTTTACTTGTTGAATTGAAAGAGGCTCAAAGGGCTGGCTATAGTAATCCGCGCATCATTGGAATTAATGCTGTAGGAAGAGGGAGTGATGAATATGTGAAGAATAGTGATAGATGTGTAAGCGTGGGGATGCTAGATGAAATTGATGACGTTGAATTTTTGACCCGCTTGTTAGATGCGCGAGGTCATATTGGTGAAAAAGTTGTTATTGTAGGTCATTCAATGGGGTATCTGAGTGCCATGGGTGTTGCAGATTCCTTAAGTGCTATAAACAATGTAAGAGAGGAGAGTGATGAGGTTCGTAGAAATGTGCAATCAATAGTTGCTTTAATGCCTGCGACTGATCAGCCTAGAGGTCTTTGGCGGCCACGATTCGTATGGACTGTGAGAAAACAAGTCATCCCTGCCGTTTCTCAGGTGGCTAAGGGGACTGGTTCTTTAGCTCTTCCATATGCAGAACATGAGAGGATTATGTTTTCTGGAGAGATAGAGAAAAATGCTGGTAAAAATCATTGGTTAAGAGGCAATCCAGATTCTGCGAGGCGCTTTTTAGGAGCTACTTTTAATGTTAAGAGACAGTTTAATGTTGATGAAATTCTTGAAGGAACTCGTTTTCATGTTTTTGGAGGGCACAAAGATAACTTGATTCCAAGAGGCATGGTTTTGAATGCTGCGGACTATCTTGATTCTGCGGCAAGAACTGTTGGAGGATCCTTGGAATTTGGAATGGATTTTGCTCATTCGATCCCACTTCAACTATCTGAAGCTCAGGATAGGGAGCTTTCAGGAGTTTTCTGCAAAGCTTTTAGACCCTAGTTGGTGCTGAAACCGATTGCAAAAACCTGCAAATCTGCTAAATTTTGGGCATGAGTAAATCTTCTGACACAACTGGTGAAAGAA
>JABJOK010000104.1 GCA_018664365.1 Candidatus Peregrinibacteria bacterium
AAAAGGGTATCATAATGACTAGAATATTTCTTAATTCTTTTGTATGGCGTCTGTAATTCTTTATACAAAATCTTATTGTCCATTTTCAACGGACTGCAAAAAATATTTAGATGAGAAGGGAGTCCCTTTCATGGAAAAGCTTATTGATGATGATCCAGCAATGACTAAGGAGATGGAAACTAAATCTGGAGGAAGAACTGATACTCCTCAGGTTTTTATAAATGAACATCATATTGGTAGCTTTGATGATATGAAAGCGCTGGAGGCTACTGATAAACTGAATGAGATGCTTGACCTATAAGTAATGAATAAAGTGCCTATTTTAATTGCTTTCTTAGTTGCTGTAGTAAGTGTCTTCCAGGTTCAGTCTGGACGGATTGGTCTTGATGATATTTTTTCAGCAGGTGGATTTGATATTTTTATTCCTACTTTTGAGTCTGACCCATATAAAGGAGACCTAAAGGTTATGGCCTTTGGGGATATGATGATGGGAAGATATGTACGTACGTTGATGGATAGAAACGGAATGGAATATCCATTTGAAAACCTAGTAATGCCTGATTTCTTTGATTATGCCGATGTGAGGCATGCAAATTTGGAGGGCCCTCTAAAGGGAGAGGGTAGATCTGGAGGAACCTCTACTGTTTTCCAGTTCAACGAAGATATTGCTCCATACCTGAAGAAACATGATTTTGATGTTGTTTCTATTTCTAATAATCATGCTGTTGATGTGGGGTGGGATTCCCGTGATACAACAATTGCGGCTCTTGATGCCGCTGGAGTTGGATGGTGCGGACATCCAACAGAGGCTGATCCTGCAAGTATTTATTATGGTGCTGAAGCAGGATCTACATATGCCTTTGTCTGTCTTCATGATGCGACAATTAATTTGGACTATGATGCTGCAGTTAATCTAATAGAATATATTGATGGAGACGTTGACTATGTAATTGTTTCAATACACTGGGGCTATGAATATCAACATAAACCAAGTTATGAAAAGCAGGTTGAGCATGCACGGAGCATGGTTGATGCTGGTGCGGATTTCATAATTGGTCATCACCCACACGTGGTGCAGAGCTTTGAGGTATATAATGATCGTTTTATCTTCTATTCCTTAGGGAATTTTATATTTGATCAGTATTGGTCAACAGAGACTCAAGAGCAGTTGGCAATTGGTATTGTATTTGATGATACGGAGGAAGATATGGAAACGGAGGTTCATCTTTATCCAATGAAGAGTGAAAAATCACAGGTTAGGATGATGGAAGGCGAAGAGTTAAGTAGTTGGTATGAAGAATTTATTTCTTACAGTGGATATCCTGAAGAAGCACAGGAAGGTATACGTTCTGGATTCGTTGAAAACAGCATGTTTGATATGTAGCTCGATAGAGCTCTATGCTATAATTTTATTAATCAATAACTCCTTCATTATATGAAAATTAAGTTTGCAGGTGCGGCCGGAGAGGTAACTGGTTCAAAGCATCTGATCACTTTTAATGGTAAAAAAATACTTTTAGACTGCGGTATGTTCCAAGGACGTCGAAAAGAGTCTGATGAGAAAAATCGCGAGTTCTTATTTGATCCAAAAGAAGTTGATGCCGTTATTTTGTCACATGCACATATAGATCATAGTGGTGTGCTTCCATATCTTACTAAAAACGGCTTTAAAGGACCGATTTACTGTACTCATGCTACAAGAGACCTATGTAATTATATGCTAGCTGATAGTGCTTATATTCAAGAGCGTGAAATTGAGTGGTTGAAGAAGAAAAAGAAACTCGCAAAGGAAGAGTACCAAGAGCCTTTTTACACAATTGAAGATGCAGAGGCATGTCTCAAGCAGTTTTATGCTGTGAGTTATGAGCAAAGTTTCGTTGTTGCAGAAGGGGTAGTGGCTTCATTCTATGATGCTGGACATATTCTGGGATCTTCTCTGATCCATATAATTTTCTATGATGAAGAAAAGAAAAAGCACTTAAAGCTATGTTTCACAGGAGATTTGGGAAGAAGAGGTCTTCCTATTTTGCGTGACCCACAGCCAATTCCTGAGACTGATGTGCTTCTTACTGAGTCGACTTATGGTAATAGATTACATGCAGCATTGCAGACTATTGATGATGATCTAACTACAATTGTTAATAAAGCTGCTGAAGATGGAGGAAGACTGATTATTCCTTCGTTTGCTCTGGAAAGAACTCAAGAGCTTATTTATCATTTACACAAGATACATAACGAAGGACGTATCCCGAATATTCCTATTTATGTAGATAGCCCCCTAGCAGGTAATGTTACTGAAGTATTCAGATCTCATCTTGAGTGTTTTGATAAAGAGACTAAGGAAATATTTATTTCTGAGGGTAAAAATCCATTTGGTTTTGATGATCTAACCTATACAAGAAGTGTTGAAGACTCTAAGTCTCTTAATGAAAAGCAGGGTCCGATGATCATCATTTCTGCGTCAGGAATGTGTGAACATGGACGAATCCTTCATCATCTTAAAAACAACATCGAAGACCCAAAAAATGTTGTTCTTATAGTGGGATATCAGGCTTCTCATACTCTTGGAAGGAAATTAGTAGAGGGTGAAAAGGAAGTTAATATATTTGGAGATCCATACAAGGTAAGAGCTTCAATTTTTGTAATGGATGCCTTTTCTGGGCATGCTGATAGAAGTGATCTTCTTGATTATATTGGGCGTGTTGATGGACTTAAAAAGATATTCCTAGTTCATGGTGAAGAAACTCAACTTAATTCTTTCAAAGAGTCTCTTTCTCAAAATGGATTTGATAATGTTCAGATTCCAAAACGAGGCGAAGAGGTGGAAGTTGATTTTGATGAGTTAGGAAGCTAGATCTTGAATCGCTTCTTTGCTCTTAATATTATTGTTGTGAAGAGGGTTAAACCAAAAACAATTGCGATTATCCCTATGATAATTGTTGATGAGTTCGTGGTGCCTTCACTTGAATCCTTTTCTTGAGTTTGATCTGAGGGTGTGCTTTCTGAGGCTTCCTCTAACATGATTTGTAAATCCAATGAATCTTCTTCTGAGATGATTGTTACTGCTGGGGCACTAACCTCTTCTATTCCCTCAAGGTGCTTCATGATGGGAGACTTTCCTTCAAAATATTCCCCTCCCTCAATGAGAAGAGGGATGCCTCCTGATGTATAACCTACCTCCTGCGATTTTTCTAGATAGAGAGCTGCATTCTGAGGAGTGGATATTTCGTACTCAGTAATATTGTGCTTGAAGTAAAGATTCTTTGATCTTAATTCTGTCTTGAGTTCATTACAAAATGAGCAACTGTCGCTTGTGAATAGAATCATTTCTGCGAATGCTGCCTGAGAAAAGGCCGTGAGTATAACTAGCGAGATTATTAGTTTTTTCATTGTTTTTTTGTGTATTTGATAAGTGGTTTTACTGCAAACAGGGCAAAAAGAGTGGATGTAAATGCTATTACTACTAGTATAGAAAACACCTCCGTTCCAATTATGCCTTTTTCAAGACCGATGGAGGCAATGATAAGATCTACAACTCCCTTACTGTTCATAGCTATTCCTATTAAAAGTGCCCTTTGAGGTTTTATCTTCTGAACGCGTGCCATTAATCCTGAACCGACCGTTTTTCCAATTATTGCAGTAGCCAGTAATGCTATGAGTAAAAGAGGATTTTTCATTATTCCACTAAAGTCTAAGTAGAAGGCTAAACTTGCGAAGAATATTGGTCCTACAAAGCTGTAGCTTAATCCATAAATTCGATCTTCTATTTTGGCGAACGTCTTCTCGTCTAAGATCTCTTCTCTAATAAATAGTCCAGCTAGGAATGCTCCAATGATTATATGAAGCCCAATCCATTCCGCTATAAGTCCTAATACAAGGGCTATTATAAGTGCTGAGGTAAACCCCTTCTTCGACAAGAATTTGTTCATATACTTTGCGGTCTTCATTCCTCCAAAAATAACTAATCCAAAAAATAGGATGATTTTCGCTAAAAGTAATGAGATTGCAATGAAGCTTACGTCCCCTGTCTCTATTACACTTAACACCACTGAGAATATAATGAGCGAAAGGATGTCAGTGATCACGGCAGCTCCAATTGAGACATTTGAGCTGATTGTTCTCTGAAGATTGTATTCTTTGAAAAGTCTTATAGTTATGGCTATGGCCGTAATAGATAATACTGTTCCAATAAATAGAGCCTCTTGAGGAGGTATTCCCATTGCTGTCGAAACAAAGTATCCACCGGCAAATGGTAGGGCTAAGCCTCCGATCGCTACCAAAAATGATTTCTTTGAGGCTTTGATTAGCTGATGAGGATCGGTCTCAAGCCCAGCGTGGAGCATGAGGAAAAAAATTCCAAGTTCTGCGAGGATCTTGATTATTTCACTACTCGGATCAATTATGCCGAGAACCATTGGACCTACAATTATCCCTCCAAGCAGTTCACCAAAGAGCACGGGTAAATTGATGGCTCGAAATATTTTTCCGGCCACCCATATGACAACCATTAGGATGAGGAGCGTCTCAAACTGATCCATGCAGAAGTATTAAAAGACGCTCTGATTATAGCCTATTTCTTCATCTTTTCAACTTCCTCAAGGAGCATGTCTAGCTGTAGGTTTCCTACTCCACCTTGATGCTTTGACTCTTTAAGCATTGCAACGATTGAATCCTTGTCTATTTCAATCTTGTCTAGGTTTTGACCAACTTCAACGTAGGCCTCGCGGAATGTCTTTCCTTCTTTTACTAGTTCGAATGCTTTGTGTGCTGAAAAAAGTTCTGGGCTCATGTCGTTTAGCAGGTCCTCTTCGTTTGGAATTAGGCTTTCTGCAACAATGGCTGCAGCCTCGATTGACATCTCTGTATATCTAAGTGCAAGAAATAGTGGTCTTTTGATTTCTTGACCATCCCTATGATATCCAGAAACTTTATTTAGGATATTCATGCACATTTCATTTTTGCATGAGAGTACTGTTGCACATCGACCACGCATTACCTCTGCAACGTCCAGATTCTTCTTCTGAGGCATGATTGATGACCCAGTTGATACTTGGTCTGGAATTGTAAAAAAATGGAACTCCTGAGTCGTGTAAAGAAGCCAGTCAGATGCGAGCTTGTTTAGAGTAAGCATTATCTGGCAGCAAGCTTCTACAACCATTCCTTCAAGCTTTCCTCGAGAGTTGTGACAATACATTACGTTGTTCTGTGTTCGAGCGAATCCCAGGTCCTCAGAGAGCTTGTCTCTGTCGAAGTCGAAGGGAGAGCCGTAACCAGCTCCGCTTCCAAGGGGATTTTGATCAACAAGAGTGTCGTTTATTGCTGTAAGTATTCTAAGATCGTCTAAAAGGCTCTCCGCAAAAGATGCATACCATGTCCCTACTGTTGTTGGCATTGCTTTCTGCATGTGAGTGTAGCCCGGCATTGGAACGAATTCGTATTTTTTTGCTGTTTCTATAAGTGTCTTTGCGAGAACCAGTCCTTTTTCTTTTAGATGAATCAATTTATCCTTCATAAAGAGACGCATTGTAACTAAAACCTGATCGTTTCTTGACCGTGCCGTGTGGATCTTCTTTCCAATCTCTCCGTGGTTTTCTGTAAGGTAGTGCTCTATCTTTGTGTGACAATCTTCATCCTCAAGTTTAAGTTGAAATTCACCTTTGTTATAAAGTTCCATTATTTCATCTAGTCCTTTCTTGAGGGTCTCAAAATCTTCATCATTAATTACTCCGTGACGATGAAGCATTTTCCCGTATCCAAGTGTTCCTTCGACGTCGTATGGAATTAAATCTTGATCATAAATAATATCATCCCCTGCGTTAAACTCCTCAAGCACTGGATGAAGTGAGAATTCTGATTTCTTTTGCCAAAGTCTTTTTTGAGACATAGTAATTTTATTAGTAATCTAGTTTTAAAGTTTTTGCTCCATTCTTTGTAGCGATCTGGGCTAATTTCTCAACATCGTAGAAGCGGCAGGCACTTGCTAGTAAGATAATCTCTTCAAATAAATCCCCCCTATCCTCTGGAACAAAGATATCTGAAATGTTGTCTGTTCCTACGGATACGTTTATTCCAGCCTCAAACATCTCATCCACCTGAGCTATTGAGTTGTGTACTGGTGCCATCTTGTCTTTGTGCTGCTTCATCCCAATTGCAGCCCAAGGGCAAACAGTTACGTTGAAGCCATTGTCTTTTATCTTGTCGTAAATTCTTTTACGGTCTTTTTCAACTTGGCAGGCAACTGAGATTGCATGTACCAACGTCACCCTCCCCTGAAGTCCTGCTTCCGCTGCTGCATCCATAAACCACTCTGTATCATGTTCCTCTGGATTGTTTTCCTGATCAATATGAACATCAATATCTTTTCCTGTGTTCTTTGCTACTGAAAATAGGAATTCTGCATGTTTTACTTCTCCACCATCCATTCCGCGATCGCGGGAAGGTAGTCCTCCCACAACATCACAAATCTCACATGCCTCTTCAAATAGATCTGTTTTGGCTTTATCGAAACCTGTTCCATCTTCATTCAAGAATCCTTCTAATGGGTGGGCAACTAATTGAAGGGTGAACTTGTCTTTATATTTTTCGCGGACTTTAGCGGCTGCGTTAACTACAAGCATTCCCACAACACTATCTGCGTCTACGTGTGTACGAGTAGCAATGATCCCCTGCTCAATAAATCCTTCAATACAATATTCAAGGCGTTCTATAACAGACTCTTCTGTGTGCTTTCTTTTAATGTCGCGATTTAAAATCCACTTCTCCTCCATGAGAGCAGAAGCTTGCTTCCAGATTTCAGGCGTTACTGTGTATGCGCGATCTAAATGGGCATGGCAATTAACCATTCCTGGGGTCTTTTTGACCTCCTCAAAGAATAGGTCTTTGAACGGAAACTTTTGAAACATAATATTTGAATAGTCAGATTGTTTTAACTATTCTTATTGGATTTTCGGAAAAAAATCAACTCCTGGAGCTTTATTTGATTCCCACTAAATCAACTTCGAAAATCACTGTTTCACTTATTTGAATAACTATTCCTCTTGGAGTTACTGAAACTGCATTGCTCGCAAGTAAGGCAAATGCTGCGCCCATTGCATTCATCTCTTCTGATGGGGGTTCCTCTAATCCTTTACTTTCGGCCCTTCCCTGCATTAAAGGTAGTTGGGCATGAGCATATTCAATCAGAGACTGCTTTGTTGATATTCGTTGTCCATTGGCAGCATCTAAAAAACTTAAATCTGGCATTTGAGAGTCTTCACTTATCCATCTAAGAACCTTAAGAGCTTGCCATGCAGTAAGCTGGGGAATCCCCTCTATACTTTGATATGTTTGTAGATGCTCTAAAGCCTCTTCCAAACGAGTGTCTGCAGAAGTACTTGTAGGCCCATTTTGTGGAGCTCGACTTCCCATAATCAGTGGTGAAACTATTCAGATTGTATATATTGTACCACGTTTATCTCTTAATCGAACAAACACCCCCTGGGCAGACAGGTCGGTGAGTGGGTTCTTTGAGGATTTTTTTATCCAAGAGAAATTTGTATATTTTGCAACCAACGCATACTCCTAATGCTGATTCCATCCATATAAGGAATAAACACGCTAGGCATATAGATAGGGGCATAAGACCTCTTATCTGAAATAGAACGGGGCCTAGTATCATGAATGTTGCAAGGCCTAGTCCCATTCCCCATGCGAATCTCTTTTGGACTGCTCCTACATACTCTGGTTTCTGCTTACGCACTAGAAAATCTCCAATAATGTTAAAGAAACTCCAGTGTGGCTGAAAAACTGTCTTCAAAAAGAAGTCTAACCAGAAGGTGATAACTACTATGTTAAGAAAGATGTATTCTCGTGTGAACATGACAGTAAAGAAGGTTGATATTCCGATGGCAAACATTATTCCGGCTGTTGCCCTAACTCCTCTCTCATTAACTACGGGATAAGGTGCAGGTTTTCCTTCTATTTCAAGGTTTCTAATAATTTTTCCGTAAGACATACTCTAAGATTAGATCGCGAACATTCTAGTGCGGGTATAGAAAATTTCAAGAGAAGATTGTTTTTCCAATCCTGACCATAGTTGCTCCGCATCTTATAGCAATTTCGAAATCATCACTTGTGCCCATTGAAAGAACTTTCATCTTGATCCCCTCTGAGTTGAGCTGATCGAAAAGTTTTTTGAACTCAGTAAAATACTCTTCTTGATTGTGCTGTTCTCCTATTGTCATCAATCCTATTAGTTCAATATTGGGAATATCTCTGGATTTCTCAATAATACTACGAAGGTCTTTAGGAAGTATTCCCTGCTTTGCTGGATCATTGGAAATATTAACTTGAAATGTATATTTGATTGTTTTTTGAGCTCTTTGACTTATCTTCTGCAATAACTCAAAGCTGTCTACAGATTGAATAACATCAACAAGTGGCAAAATCTTATTTAGCTTATTGCTTTGAAGACGCCCAATGAAATGTTTCTCAAGGGGAAGTTTTTTAAATTTCTCTTCACAGTCTGGCCATCTATTTTCCCCGATCATTGATATTTCAGGAATCTCAGCTAGCAGCTCTTGAACCTCTTTGAGAGTTCTCCCTTTGGTTACGACGCAAACTTCCACGTGCTTAGGAATCTTGGCAAAAATTTCTTGGCGTTTTGATTTCATAGTGTGAATATTGTTTAGTATTTTCTATAAATTCGCAAGTTGGCCTAAAAAATAGTGGGCTTGAAAAATTATTTTAAACAAGTTCTAATGAAGGCATGAAAAAGCTTTTTATTCTTTTAGTTGGACTGATTTCTTTGGGGTTTTGCTCTTTCGGAGTTGCAAATGCTCAGGCAAATCAGGTTGATCTAGTCCTCTTCTATGGAGAGGGATGCACATATTGTTCTAAGGCTCAGGTTTATTTAGATGATCTTCAAAAGGAGTACCCTTCCTTAAATGTTATTGAATATGAAGTATATAATGATCAGGAAAATTACGATCTTTTAGACGAGACTGCTTTTGCGTATGGCGTAGAGGTAAAGGGGGTTCCTACTATTTTTATAAACAATGATGCTCTTTCTGGCTTTAATGATAGTACTGTTAGTAAAATCAAAGGAAATGTAGAGTACTGCATAGAGAATGAGTGTACTTCACCGCTGAATCAATCCTTGGTGGGTGATGGAAATGATTCATTGAAGAATTTTATTGCACCTGTTGTTTTTGTATTAATCACTTTGATTATTGTTTTTTTCTTTAAAAAGCATACAGGGAAAAAAAGATAGCTTAGTGTTTCAGCGCATTCTTCCTTGTTTTTAAGTAAAAATAAGGATAGTGTTCGTGTCTTAATTTACAACAAAACTAATATGGGAATTTTTAATAAGAGAGGCGCGCCAAGGGGGCGAGATAATAGGAAAGAAGATCGACAGATGCATAGGGCTACTTGTTCAGATTGTGGAAAGAATTGCGAAGTCCCTTTTAGACCAACTGGAGATAAGCCTATTTATTGTAGCAACTGTTTTCAAAGAGAGGAAAGTCCTAGAGGAAGAGATGATAGACCAAGAAGAAGAAATGACAGATCTGGAGGTAGAGACGACAGAGGTGATAGACAAATGCATAGAGCACACTGCGCAGACTGTGGGAAAAATTGTGAAGTTCCTTTTAAACCGACTGGTAATAAGCCTGTTTACTGTAGTAATTGTTTTGAAAGAGAAAGTGGGGGGAGCTCAAGACCTGCTGCAAAAAATTCAGCGCGTCCTGACAAGAAATATGATGAAATGAACGAAAAGTTGAATAAAATCCTATTTCTACTTCAAAAAATGAGTCCTCAAGAGGAAGATCCATCTCCAAAGCCTAAGAAAAAGAAGGTAGTAGAAGAAGCTCCTATTAAGGAGGAGACTGCTGCCAAAAAGGCCGTAAAGAAGATTGCTAAAAAATCACCTGCCAAGAAGACCGTCAAAAAAGCTGCCAAGAAAGCGCCTGCTAAGAAGACCGTCAAGAAAGTTGCTAAGAAAGCACCTGCAAAAAAGACTGTGAAAAAGGCTGCTGCTAAAAAGGTGAAGTAAGGAGAAATTACGAAGCGCTGTGAGTTGTCTTTGCTAACGCTTTATGAACAGCTATCAAGTAAAGCTTTTACTCTACTTTGAACGTCTGTGGCTACTCTCTGCAAAGGGAATGAAAGCCCCTCAGCTTCTTGTTGCTGCAGTAATCTCAATAATTCTATATTCCTTTCAGCTAAGCGCCCACCTTTTTCTAGCAGATGTTTGTGGCTTTCAGAGACTCTTCTTCCGTATAAATCACATTCTGCGAATTTCAGCAGTATTCTTCCTCGCTTGGTATCACCCTTTAATGCTAAAAGTTTATGCAATTTATTAATCCTATGAGAGGTGTGCTTACTATCAAGCAGATTCTCATGTTTGTTTATCATTTCAATAACGGTTTCTAGATCGTCTTCAGACAAATAGCTAGCAAGATCTGCTCTAGCATGTTTTACAGATTCGTTGACGTGAAACACCCTGTGATCAGGCGTATCATGTAGATTCCTTTCCTTCTTACCGGTATCGTGGTAGATGAGAGCTAAGGTAATTAAAAGTAAATCATGTTCATCCTCGATTGATCCAAATGCCCTGTCAGAAGGGCTTTCTTTTTTTATTTGATCCAAGGTAAGTAGAGTGTGAATAAAAACATCTCCCTCTGCGTGCCTGTCAGGTGATTGAGTCACCCCTTTTGTCTCTGCAAATGCAGGAAAATATTGAGCAAGTTTTCCTGATCTATCAAGTTCCTCAAGGTAGCCTCTTGGGTTTTCAACAAGTTTGTGTAGATTTAATTCTTCTGGTGAGCTATCACCTCCATTTGTAGCCATAATTCTGTTTTTTTACCTGTAATCAAGTGGCAATCCATCTATATCAATCCCTCTAAATATGCAATTTCTTACATTGAGCCTAGCATCTTTAGGATCTACTCCCAGTTGCTCACAAATCACAGCCTTACCGTACTCTAGAGTATCTTGTGATGGTCTGTAGTGCCCTGATCCACTGTTTATTTCTGTCAGAACCCATTCCCCGTCAATTTTTTCGAATGCAAGCTCTCCCGCGGCGTATATATTTCTTCCTTGTGCCAACTCTGAATGTGCTGCCCTGCTGTTATCAGTTGCCCCTCTTATACCTTCTTCTTCAACAATCACCTCACCTTCAGGAGTTACTACGTAAATCATTTTCATGAGATTAGCCTCTTCGCGAGCAATCTCTCTTATTGCAAAACTCTCCCAGTCTCTTGCAAATATTTCTCTATAAGTTTGCAATATTTCTTGTTTAATAGGACGTGCGGCTGCTCTGTATTTAGCAGAAGTATCCCTTAATTTCTCTATTACCTGCTCTCTTGCTGCTCTGGAATCCAACCCTATTCCTGTGCTTTCAATATAGCCTCTAACATCTTTCATTGCGTTCTGTAGAGGTCTAAGCTCTTCCTCTTTTGCCTCTAGCAAAGCATTCAACCTGCTTTTTTGATGATTTAATCTATTGTTTAACCCTGAATTGTATCCGCTTAATTGCTTCTGAAGATCCCTATATTCAGAGTCCTGTTCTTCATCCCTGTTTTCTTTTCCTACTTTGTGAAGCTGCTGATACTTTTTTAAAAGCTTTTGTAGCCGAGCTTCTGCTCTCTTTAAGTTTTCGATTTCTATGGTTCTTTCGTATTCCCCAATTAATCGTGCCTGCTCTTCTCTATCCTCTATCCCAGATATAACTTTTGAATCATGGCTATCTCGTGTGGGATCATAAGTTGTTATCTCTAAATACGATCTATCCTCATCTGCTAGGCGCCCTTTTAATTCTCTTAAATTCATGAATCGACTTATATCACTGTAGGATCTTGGTTTTTGATCTTCTCCTGTTTTTGTCACATTCTGAAGTGCGTCCATTAAAATATGTTCGACATCAAGAACGTAACCTTCTGCTGGTCCTTTGTATCCTTGGATATCTCTGACAACTTTATTTCGTCTCTCTTTTTTTGAAGATTTACGCGCTAACTCGTATTCCTTAATTCTCTCCACGTCTTCCATCACCCTGTCAACAACTTCATCATACTGTGACTCTTCGACTACATACGCCCATTTTAGTGCTTTTAACTCTGGATTTTCATTCAACATAATCTCAAAATCTGTAAGCATCTGCATAACATAATCTCTAGTGACTCTCTCATCATAGGCAGCAACCTTATCGTGTACAGAAGGATCTATTGCCTTATCTTCTAGTCTTTCCCAAATGCTCTCAAGCCTTAACTGATTGTAAGCCTCAAAAATCTCAGGATCAGTAATCTGGTCAGGATGGGCTATATGTTCTGCTGTTACTAATGGGGAATCTTCATCTATTTCAATATTCACATCCGTCATCACTCCAATAACTGACTTGTCTCTAACTGATTGAGCGAGCCCTCTTATCACAATCTTGTCGTCAATAGTGTAGTCACTTCTTTCATTTTCAAACCTAAGACCCTTTCCTCGTCCTCGCTTAAGAACGAATCTATATTCGCGTCCACTTGGAAGTGGCATGGAATAGATTATTTCAACATCTGGAATTGCTCCTTCATGCGTTAAACCTGTTCCTATTGCCCAATTTAGAAACTCTGTATCTATTCTTCCTTGAATTTCAACAGATGCTCCAGCAATACTACCATCATTGATAGCCTGCTGATATTTTAATAATTGGTTTCTATTTGCGGCTGATTCACCAGCTCCATATTCGGCTCCGAATCTTCTTCGAGGATATGCCTTAGTCTCGTATACATACGGCTTTCCATCTCTCAAAACTCCAGTCACAT
This sequence comes from Candidatus Peregrinibacteria bacterium, assembly GCA_018664365.1. Taxonomy (GTDB): domain Bacteria; phylum Patescibacteriota; class Gracilibacteria; order UBA1369; family LOWO2-01-FULL-3; genus JABJOK01. The sequence goes on from JABJOK010000104.1 coordinate 12,783, forward strand.
CATTCTGAATATCTCCCTCTTTATTTTTCCGATTTGGCTTAAATAGCTTTACAGGAGGTTTATTAACTTGAGGATTTTTCTTGTCATATCCAATATATTCTACATAAATAGGTTCTGGATAGCCCCCTACTTCTTCCAGCTGTTGTCTGGTTAGAATTACTCTTCTTGAAAGCTCAAATAACATCCCCCTAAAACCTGTGATTACTCCAGCTTGGTCTTTATTTTTAAGTGCTCCTTTAAGGTGATTAATATATCTTTCTTGTTGATCAGGCGGTAATTCCTTCCAATATCTTAGAAATAATTTATTTTCTTCGTCTGAGATCAAAGTGCTTTCCTCAAGGCTCTTCAAAATTGGAGCTGATTTGGCCTTGAGCCTTTCCTGGGCTTTTCTTGATTCTTCTTCAGCCACAAATTCTGGAAATCTTTCTCTAAATGCTTGTCTTCTTTCGTCTAGAGCTCTTCTCATTTGAACATATTTTCCCTTGAGTGGTCCTGGAGTCTCTTTATCTCTTAATTTTGCCACAATGGCTTCCATGAGACTGTCATATGTCGCAAGGGTTGACTCGTATAGATCGCGATTCTGAGCATCAATTTCATCGAGCTGACCGTGTAATTCTAAAAGAGATCCCATTTTTTCATGAGACTCTGCTCCTAAAAGTTCCTCTATATTATCTAACGGATCTTGTTGGTCTGCCTTTCCCATTAGTTTAAGTTATTGCGAATATTTTTAATTTCATCTTTATCAGCATCTTCCTTTATGTTTTCTTCAATATCTTCCAAAAAATGCTTCTCTTTCTTAAGAGCTTTGTTTATTTCTTCTGCCTTCTTTTTCTCTTCATCAATTTCTGTAAAAATGTTATCTGACTTCATAATTTGTTTGTTGTAATTGCTTTATATCAATATTTCCTAGGCCGCATTTGATTCACCCAGGTCCTCATAATCATTTCCATAGACTCTGTGTATTGGAAGTCCATGTTCTTTCAATTTCCTATTAAAAGATTGAATTCCAGGCAAACCACACCAACTATCAATATACGACCCCATTTCTGTAAAAAGCCTTGTTGAGGGGTCTTCTGTCATCATTCTAAGTGCCATTACTCCGGCATACCAATCCTCTGATCCTTTCTCTCTGTAATTTTTAGCACCTCTGAAAAATGTGGCTCCAATTGCCTCTACTGCCTTAAGGGTTTCTTCATCTGCTGTTGATTTCCCTTGTCCTTTAGCCATCTCCAATGTTCTTGAAATTTCTTCTGGTGGGATACTCATAACTTGCCTAACATTTTCATCTACCACTCCTTCTGGAGTACCCCAGGCCAATGCAAATGCTGCAAGATAAGCCTCGCGGGTTCTTGCTACAGCCTCGATGGAGGCTTCGTTCCCATCAGGTTCAGCTATCGGCTGACCGTTATCAATTGGATCGTCTTCACGTGGTGTTTCTGACATAGTTTTGTATTTATATGCTTTATATATTATAACATATTTTTAGAGCTGCCTCAAGTCGCCGAACTGCCCATTCTCTATGTCTCCGCCTGTTTACAGAGTTCATCGTTTGTGTTATAATTCGGAGGTGATTAACTAGCATTTTATGTCTCAAGAAGATCAAACGAAAGGGGATGCAAGTGAGGATATTCCTTCATCACAGGTTGATGAAGTTGTGGAAGCCGATTCTGTTCCTCCTTTAGATGAGGGAACTCCGGCCCCAGAACAGCCAGCGGCTGAGAAGCCTCCAGTACTGGGTGACTACTGTGATCTCCGTTACGGTGATCCTGGAATCGCAGGACATATTGATTCACCTCATGCTCAGTCAATCGATGTTGATGAAATCTCTGGAACAATATATACGGGTAAAATTAAAACCTCAGATGGTCCTAAAAAACCCGGGAAGAGTGTAATTTATGCCAATAAAAGAGTACGAAGATTATTGCTTCAAGTAAAAAGTAAAAAAGCTATAAAATGGAAAGATGTTCCAGATACTTTTACTGTGAAAGTTAATGGAAAAGTTCTTACCGTTAAAACTGCAAGAAAGGGGGAAGACGGCAATGTGAGGCCTGTAATAGTCAGGCCCGAACATAAATCCGATGTAGCTGCTTATATTAAAAGAGGAGCTCTTTCTGATCAATACACTGGCGAAATCGCTGGACAAGCTCATCAATTGGGAGC
>JABJOK010000131.1 GCA_018664365.1 Candidatus Peregrinibacteria bacterium
CGGAGGCGCGCAATGGTTCTCTAGGACCGGATGGAAATCGGACTGATAGTGTAAACGCATAAGAGAGCTTAACTGCAAGACCTACAAGTCGAGCAGATGCGAAAGCAGGTGTTAGTGATCCGATAGTGGCATGTGGATGCGCTATCGCTCAACGGATAAAAGTTACGCCAGGGATAACAGGCTTATAGATTCCAAGAGTTCACATCGACGAATCTGTTTGGCACCTCGATGTCGGCTCGTCCTATCCTGGGGCTGGAGAAGGTCCCAAGGGTTTGGCTGTTCGCCAATTAAAAGGGTACGCGAGCTGGGTTCAGAACGTCGTGAGACAGTTCGGTCCTTATCTTCCATGGTCGTAGGATTTTTGAAGGATGTTGCCCCTAGTACGAGAGGACCGGGGTGAACGAACCTCTAGTGTATCTGTTGTCGTGTCATCGGCATTGCAGAGTAGCTATGTTCGGATGGATAACCGCTGAAAGCATCTAAGTGGGAAGCCATTCCTAAGATTAAAGATCCCCATGAACCTCCTTGAAGATTACAAGGTTGATAGGTCACAGGTGTACGCACAGCGATGTGTTCAGCCGAGTGATACTAACAGGTCATTGACTTATATATAGAGAACTTTTTTACTTTGACTGGTATTCAGTGCTGAAAATGCACGTATTTGAAAAATTGTTTTATAGGATAGAAACTTCTATCTTGGCAGTTCTTGAGGAGGGGGTACACCTGTACCCATTTCGAACACAGTAGTTAAGCCCTCCATCGCCGATGTTACTGCGGCTTGACCGTGGGAAAGTAGGTCGCTGCCAAGATAGAGGTTTCTATTTTCTTTGAAGCATTTTTCAGTAAACCAGTTAGCTTACTTACTTTTCCTCTTTTTCGTCCGTTTTTATTGTTATGTCCGCTACGTCCTGAAGCTTTGCTGTTCTGTAAATTTTTGGATTGTAGCTTTCGTAGAATAATTCAATAAGTTCTTGTGTGGCGAGAGCTTCTGTTTGTAGGCCACAGTTTTGTAGTCCTGCTGAAACAGTATTGATTCTTTGACTTAGGGTCTTTTTAACCTGATCAAATTCTCCGTATCGTTTTTTTGCTTCTGTAACTGTGTCTTTTGGAGATAGCCTTTGGAAGAAATCCTGTATTCCTAGCCCGCTTTTAACGGCTCTGGAAGGATCATAAGGGATTACTACGTAAAAGCTTTTTTCCATTATGTCTGCGTATTCAACAAGCCTTTTTATGTAATCTGCATATTCGTATGTTTGTTCTTGAAGAAGAGAGTTTTCTTGTTTTTCTCCAAGCTTTTTTACTTGATCTATATAATCATCGATATTTAGCTTTTTTGACCTAACTAGTATTTGTACTGGAAATTCTAGTGAGTTTAAAAATGCCTGATATGAATATATTATAGCTTGTTGCTCTTCTTCTGATTTTAAATTGAAGTTAATGCTTGATGTCTTGATGACGGCTCTCATTCCACCATTTTTCAAAACAACTACATCGTCCCGTATTTCACCGATTCTTAGGTGTGCTTGAGTGCTAGTCATTTCTTGACTGCGATTCTTTTTTCCTGGAGCAATTGTGTCTAGTATTCCCATGATTATTTTTTGTAATTTTTGTTTACTATTTCATTGAGCTTTTCTTTTTTTTCGCCTTGAGTTAGCTGGTTTTCACCGTGACTGTCTAGTACTTGAGTGAGCTCTTCTATGCTCTTTTTAGGCTTTTTGTCTTCCTTTTTTTCTTTCTTAATTTTCTTTGGTGCTTCTGCTAAAAATTTTTCGTAATGTGTGTCTGATCCCTGTATCCATATTCTTTGTCTTGGAAGGACAAGGTATTCTATGTAATTCATCACGAATTTATGAAACGGAAGGTCGTGAATTCTAAGAAATGTAAATGCTAGTGTTATTGCTGATACTATTAGTACTGGTGGAAGCCATATCTCCATGAAATAGGTTTTTGCCAGGCCTATGTAGATTGTGTAGGCAATTCCTCCTCCTACGCCGAGTATCCCCATTTGCTTAAGAGTCAATGGTCCGATAATTGTATCTTCTCTTTGTACTTCTTGAGGTACTTTGAATCTCATATTTATTTTTTAATCCCTTTATTCTAGCACAAAAACGAGGTTTTATCAATGATGATTTATCTGCTAAAATACGCCAGCTTGTAACACATTGAATGAGTCACCGAAATATCAGAAATTTCTGCATTATTGCCCATATTGATCATGGTAAATCTACCTTGGCTGATAGGTTTTTGGAGGTCACAAATACAGTTAATAAGCGCGATATGAAGTCTCAGCTTCTTGATACAATGGATTTGGAGCAAGAGAGAGGGATTACTATCAAATTGCAGCCTGTTCGAATGGATTGGAAATTTGAAGGAGTGGATTACATATTGAATCTTATAGATACTCCTGGTCACGTAGATTTCTCATATGAGGTTTCAAGGAGTTTAGCTGCTTGTGAAGGTGCTATTTTGGTTGTTGATGCAACTCAGGGCATTGAAGCTCAGACGCTCGCAAATTGTTATATGGCGATTGATCATAATTTAGAGATAATTCCGGTTTTAAATAAAATTGATCTCCCTTCTGCAGATGTAGAGAAAAGGGCCCAGGAAATAGAAAATGCTCTTGGCATTCCAAAGGAAGATATTATAGCCGTTTCTGCCAAAGAGGGAACTAATGTTGAGAAGGTACTGAAGTCTGTTGTAGAGAAGCTTCCAGCCCCTGTGGAGGCTAGTGATGATGATGAGCTCAAGGCTTTAATATTTGATTCGGTTTATGATCCTTATAAGGGAGTTGTTATATATGTTAGATTGAATTCAGGCTCTATAAAGAGGGGTGACAAGGTTCATTTTTTGAATACTAAGAAGGAGATCGAAGTTCTTGAGGTTGGTCATTTTAAGCCAAAATATGTGCCAACTGATGTTCTTCATTCTGGAGAAGTTGGATATATCGTTACTGGTCTTAAGAGTGTTCGTGATGCAAGAGTTGGGGATACGGTTTGGAAGCAAGGAAATGGAAAAGTAGAGATGGAGAATGCCGAGGCTCTGGATGGCTATAAAAAGGTTAGGCCTTTTGTTTTTGCTGGAGTTTTTTGTACAGATAATGATGATTATAATTTGCTTAGAGAGGCCTTAGATAAGCTTCAAATTAACGATAGTGCGCTTAGTTTTGAGCCAGAACAGTCTGGTGCCCTTGGTCATGGTTTTAGATGTGGATTTTTAGGCCTTTTGCACATGGAAATTGTGCAGGAGCGACTTGAGCGTGAGTATAATCTTGATTTGATCGTTACTGCTCCATCTGTTTCTTATATTATTGCTATGAACGATGGTTCTGAGGTAACTATTTCGAGCCCTTCTGGTCTACCTGACCCTGTATATATTGATGCTATTAAGGAGCCCTGGGTAAAGGTTGAGATTTTGTCTCCAAAGGAATACGTGGGCGCTGTGATGACTCTTTGTACTGAGAAAAGAGGTGTTTCTAAGGATGTTCAATACCTTGACGAGAATAGGGTTTTAAACACTTTTGAGATGCCACTCGCCTCAATTGTTGTAGATTTTTACGACCAACTTAAGAGTGTAAGTAGTGGCTATGCTTCGATGAATTATGAATATCTAAACTTTAGGGCTGGGGATCTTGTTAAATTGGATATCTTGGTTGCAGATGATAAGGTTGATGCTCTTGCTTTAATTGTGCATAGGGATCAGGCTTTTTACGTGGGGCGTGATATCACTAAGAAGTTGAAGGGGATTGTTCCTCGACAGAATTTTGTTATTCCAATTCAAGCGGCAATTGGAGGTAAAATTGTGGCTAGGGAGACTATTTCTGCTTTTAGAAAGGATGTAACGGCTAAGCTCTATGGAGGGGATGTTACTCGTAAGAATAAGCTTTTGAAGAAGCAGAAGGCTGGTAAGAAGCGAATGAAGCAGGTGGGGAGGGTTGAACTCCCTCAGGAGGCATTTTTGGCTGTTCTTAAGAGGAACGATAATTAGAATCTTCAATTTTTCTCTTTTTTATGCTAAAATATAGGGAATAAAATTTTATTATGTTAAAGGTTTTGAAGTGGATTTTAGGTCTTTTCTCTTCTTATGTTCATCCTTTTGAGCGCAAGGTTGATAGATTTTTTAGAGGAATTAAGTCTACTGATAGCATCTCGACTGTTAAAAAACGCCTGCTTGAGCTTATGCAGGGCAATTTGGTTGTTCTAAGTGTTTGGATGGAACGTAAGTATAAAGGCTATGTTTACCTTTCTAAGGGAGTTCGTAGAAGGATGTATAGGGATATAAAAAAAATAGAGGCTGAGTTAAAGGTTTTTGAGAGTGATAATGTTTATGGTGATGAGGACATTCGTGCAAAGCTTGTCCGTCACGGTTTGTCGTTTCCTAATGGTGACGAGGAGAAGATTCGCTATATTTACTTAATAATGCAGTTTTTGAAGCCTGGGGTTCATTATCGTTATATTAGAACTGCTAGTTTTGGGAAGCTTTTGAGGGATCCTGCTGTTCAAAAATTGGAGGGGGATTGTAATCAGATAGTTACTCTATATATGTATTTGTACTCTTTAAGATTTCCACTTGAAAACTTGGAGATAAAGCTTCTTCCTGAACATGTTTGTTTGCACTTTAGAAATATGGATATTGAGTGTACGAATGGAAGCTTTCATAATTATACGGAGTGTGAGGAGGTTTTACCTGCTACGGAGATAGTCGCTACCAATTTACTGGATTTAACTGATTTTAGAGAGGATGTGCAGGAAATCACATCGCATGACTTGGTTAAGAGTGCTCAGCTTGCGCATGCTACTAGTTCTTTGAGGCCTTTGGTGGAGAAAAACCTAAAGTCTGCTTACCATAATTTGGCGGTAGGTGCTTTGAAGGGAAATGATTACAAGACAGCTGTTTTTTATTTTTCAAAAGAGGGGAATGATGAAGCTTTAAAGAATACTTACCACAATGCTGCTCTTTATTATATGAAGCATCATAACTTTAAAAGGGCTCGGTATTTTGCTTCTGAAAGTCGTGATGATGAGCTTGAGGAGGCAGTTAAGCGTAACGAGGGGGTTTATTATTACAATAATAATAAAATTGATAGTGCTTTGAAGATATTCACATCACTTCATGATTCTGAAATGAAAAAGGCGTGTTATGCCAAGCAGTACAATGAGTTAGTGAAGAAAGTCCGCAGTGTTAAGACGTTAAAGGATGTTCGTAGATATAGAAGTACCTATAAAAAAATGCTCGATTTGGCTCGCAAGATGGGAGACAGTTCTTTGGAGAGTAGTGTTCGCGAAACTTTGAGTAAGATTTAGGCTTATTCAAAGCCTTTAAGCTTTTATTGACAGGCTTTTTTTGGTATAATATTGGGATGCCTTTGTATCTCAAATATGGAAACAAAAAATCGAGAAATTTGGAAAATGCTGTTGTATGGGCTGTTTGCCCTTTTATTCGCAGTTGTCACTAGTCAATTGTTTTTACAGAAGCCTCTGAAGGCTATCTCTAATTTTACAATGGATGTTCTTTTTGATGACAAAGAGGTTGATAATGTTTCTTTAACAGTTGTCTATCCGGCTGATACTGCTTCTCTTGAACCAACGCTTTTCATGCCAACAGTGCGTCAACGATTGGTTAATATTTATGAGCCACTTGTTAAGGTTGATGGGGATTTTCATATGGAACCCGCGTTAGCTTTGTCTTGGGGACTTATTGATGAATTGACCTGGGAAATATATTTGAGACCAGATGTTATTTTCCATGATGGAACTAGCTTTGAAGTTAATGATGTTGTAGCGAGTATTGATAGGGCTCAAAGTTTTGAACTTTCTATGCTTAAGGATATAACAGAGTCCATTGATGAAATTGCTGTAATTGATGATTTTACTTTGCGTTTAAAGACTAAGGATCCGGATCCACTTCTTTTACAGAAGCTTTCTCAAGTTTTGATCGTTCCTTTTGAATATGGGAATGATCCAATTGATGTTCCTGTTGGGACTGGGTCGTATGTTTTTAGTGATTGGGAAGTGAATGAAAGAATGGTTTTGAAGCGTAATCAAAGTTACTGGGGAGATGTCCCAAAGTTTGAAGAGATTAACCTAATTACAAAAGTAGATAAATCTGAACGTGTAATGACGTTTTTGGATGGAGAGGCAGATTTGATAAGTTTTGTCCCGTATGATGCGGTCGAAGCTATTCATGAGAAAGGGTTTGAGATAAAATCTGTTCCTAATTTGGAAGTTCAGTTTTTGCTTTTCAACAACAGTTCTCAATATTTAAGTGATGTCGAGATTAGAAAAGCTGTTTCTATGTCTATTAATCCAGAAAAATTAGCGAAGGATCTTGGAGGAGGATATGTGAAGCCTGTTAATCAATATGTTAGTACAGGAGTTTTTGGTTATAGCTCTTCTGTAGATTTGCATGATTACAATCCTGTTATGGCTGAAATGATTGCTTGGGAAAATGACTTGGAGGGGATTACTTTAAGATTCCATTTGCAAAAAGGGTTGGATGTACTTGGAGAGCATGTTCGAAAGAGCCTTGCTGCTATTGGCATTAATGCAGTTGTTTCATACCTTGATGCGGATAAGTTTTTGGAAAGTCTTCTAGCTGGAGATGCTGATATGTACTTTTTTGGATTTAAGTCTGATCTTGGTGATTCGATTGATTTCTTGAAAAGTATTGTTTATAGCGAAGGGGATTTTAATGTTATTGGTTATGAAAATCCTCGTGTTGATTATTTGATCGAAAGTGCGCTTACTGAGCTTGAGGCATTTAGGCGTAGCGCTTCTCTTAACGAGGCAATGGAGATTATTGTTGAGGAAGATTATGTGGGAGTTCCTTTGATTGAGTACGAAACTGTTTATGCAACAAATCAAAAAATTATGATTGAGCCACGTTTGGATGGATTAATATACTTTGACGAATTAATAATTAACTAATGAGAACATCAATTAAAAACAAGATGGTGCTCGCGATATCTTCTTTGATAATCGTGCTTTTCTCCTTAGTTGCAGCGTTATTTATTAGTGAGAAGAAGACAGAACTTTCACACGATATTTATCTTAATTCGCTAGCTTTTTCAAAACTCACAGCGCCGTCTGTAATTGAGAGTTACGATTTATATCTGGCTCAAAATAGCTTTGTTTATTTCAATCGCGAAATGGAGGAGTTGTTTGAGCAGAATAGTGATATTGCCAAAATGATGGTCATTTCTTATTCTGGGAATGTTGTATACGATTCTTCGGTTGATATTGATAGAAAATTTGAGGGTGACAGACCTCTCTCGGATAGTTCTCTTTATGATCAATTGAGATCGGAGCATATTTCGATTAAGGCCCTTAACGGCGATGTTTATTATTTGGATGAACGAGATGGTGAGCATGTTTTTGTTGATCGAAGTGAAAAGATTATCGATCCTTTGGAAGATGGAACACGTATTGACTGCATGATGATTCCTGCTGATGAGCGTTTTTCTGTTTTGTATAGATTGGACTATACCAATTTGGATAGAAGGGTTAATGCAATGATTCTGAGAATTATTTATCTCTCTGTCTTCGGTATTTTATGGGGATTTATCTTGGCGTTATCATTGGCCAAGAGAATTACTAAGCCTGTTAAGAAGCTTGTGGTTGGAGCCGCAGGTATTGCTAAAGGTGATTTTAAAACTCGTGTGGAGATTAGAAGTGGTGATGAGCTTGAGTATCTTGGTTCTCAGTTCAACAAGATGGCGGAGGACTTGGAGGAAAGTATGGACGCTAAAATCTATAAGGAACGTGTTACTCATGAATTGAAGCTAGCTATGGATATTCAAAATCAGATTATCCCGAATGCTGATGAGATACCTAAAATCGACGGTATTGATATTGCCGCTGATTTGATTTCGGCTGAAGAGATTGGAGGTGATATGTATGACTTTTTAGCTACAAGTAAGGATAGGTTACTCTTTTATCTTGGAGATGTTACTGGGCATGGAGTTCCGGCTGGAATCGTTAGTTCTATCGCTAGTGCTCTTTTCTTTGGGTATTCCAATGATACTGATCTTCAGAACATAATTGTTAATGTTAATAGAGTTTTGCGTGCTAAGACTATGACGAATATGTTTATGACACTTTGCTTGATGGAGTGGAATCTTATCGAGCAAAAATTTAGATATGTAAGTGCAGGTCATGAACAATTGATCCATTTTAAGGCAAAGGATGGAACCGTTGAGCTGACTCCAGCTGGTGGAATTGCTTTAGGAATGCTACCAGAGGTTAAGGCTCACTTGAAAACTGAGGAGGTAGGGATGGAGCCTGGAGATTTTGTAGTTGTCTATAGTGATGGTATCCCTGAAGCTTGGAAGAATGATTCTGAAAATTACGGAATAGATCGCTTTTTAGAGTCAGTTAAAAAAGCTGGCCCTAGTGCAAAAACTGCTGAAGAGTTGAAAAAGGCTATTTTAAAGGATGTGTATGACTTTACTGCTGGTCATAAGCAGATGGATGACATCACTTTAATTGTAGTGAAAAAGAATTAAACTTTTATCCCGGGAACAGGGAAGGTTAAACACATTTCTTTAACCTCTTCTTTTATGGTGGCTAGATTTTCTGGATTTGCATGGTCTGCAATTACCCGATCAATCCAATCTGCAACTTTCTCCATTTCCGCCTCCTTCATGCCACGCGTTGTGACTGCTGGTGTTCCAAGTCTTATTCCTGATGGATCCATTGGTGAACGAGGATCTCCTGGCACAGTATTCTTATTTAGCGTAATTCCTACTTCATCAAGTGCCTGTTGAGCTTCTTTACCCGTAACTCCCTTGCTCGTTAGGTCCGCAAGAATTAGATGCGTGTCTGTTCCGTCTGATACTAGTTTAAATTCGCGCTTCTTTAGCTCTTCTGCTAGATGATGCGCATTCTTTTTAATCTGCTCAGCATAGTCCTTGAATTCCGGCTTTAACGCTTCTAGGAAAGCTATAGCTTTTCCTGCAATTGCATGTTCGTGTGGGCCTCCTTGAAGCCCAGGGAAGACTGCGCGATCGATTGCCTTTGCAAATTCCTTCTTACACATAATCATTGCTCCTCGTGGTCCTCTAAGTGTTTTGTGTGTAGTGGTTGTAATTACATCGAAATATGGGGCAGGGGATTCTAGAGCTCCTCCTGCTATAAGTCCTGCTGTGTGTGATATATCTGCCATTGTTATTGCTCCAACTTCATCGGCAATCTCTTTGAATTTTTTCCACTCAATATCTCTTGGATATGCGGTGAATCCGGCAACCATTAATTTTGGTTTGTGCTCCAGCGCCATTTTTCTAACCTCTTCCATGTCTATTTTTCCAGTTTCGATGTCCACTTCATATTGGACAAAGTTGTATGCCTTTCCAGAGAATGCGATTGGAAGTCCATGTGTAATATGTCCTCCATGATCAAGCTTTAATCCCATGACGGTGTCTCCAAATTCAAGAAGCGCAAAATATACGGCCGTGTTTGCGGGAGATCCTGAGTAGGGCTGTACGTTTACATGTTCTACTCCAAATAACTCTTTTGCACGGTCGATTGCAATTGTTTCTATAACATCAATGTTTTCCTGTCCTCCATAATATCTTTTACCTGGATATCCTTCTGAGTACTTATTTGTGAGAATTGACCCGCATGCTTCCATTACTGCTTCGGATGTGTAGTTCTCTGATGGAATAAGTTCTATTCCTTCTGCCTGACGCTTTTTCTCAAGTTCAATAGACCGATAAATTTCAGGATCGGTGTTCTGGATTGCACTCATGTTGAAATGGGTTAAGGGGGTAACCGTTTTCATTGTTACCGGTTTGACATACTTCTGCAAGAAGTATTTTAAAAATTGGGCTTTAATTTTTTGAGTGTTTGTTGTACTTTCATTTCCAAAGAAATTCGAGCTTATATATATCTTGTATATGGTTGTTGCTCCAAGAAAATTTGATTCTATTCCTCAGGTTGGTGATGAGGTTGATTGCTCTTGTTTAACTACATGTAGTGTTCTTCATAGAGCTCTTTTGGCAGCTCTTGATGACGTTGATAGGCCAGGTACAACGGCTTATAAGTCTGGAATTGAGAGGAGTAATATCGCTCGTACTGTTAGGGGAAGAGTTGCTGAGGCTAGGTTTGGCGTTGCTCGAATTGAGATTGATGAAGGGAAGGAGCATAAGTCTGTTTTTGTTAATTTCATGGAGATAATGCCGCGTGATGATGGTGGATGGAAGACGGCTGGTCCTTACAATGAATGAAGTGTGTTGTTTTTTTTGGCTTTTTGGTTAGAATACAGAAGCTTTTTGACAATTTGCCCAGGTGGTGGAATTGGTAGACACGCCAGCTTGAGGGGCTGGTGGCTAATTTTTGGCCGTGGAGGTTCAAGTCCTCTCCTGGGCACCAAGCATTTATGGATTATCCTTTTGAAATTAAGGTGGGGGAGAAAGTTTTCCCTGTTGAATATGAATCTTCTTTGAAGGGAACTTCTTCGGTGCGTCTTAAAAAAGGTGTTATAAAAATGAAGCTAAGTCGTTTTATCATAGGGCGTGGGCGTGAGGAAATGATTGAAAAGTTTTTGAAGTGGGCTGAGAAGAAAATTTCTAAGATGAGTACAGATTCTTTTATTGAGCCTGATTATGTGGATGGTGGGAGAATTGTTACACATAACAAAATTTATGATTTGCGGATAATTGATAGAGATGGACGTAAAAATAATAGGACTATTGTTGATGGGGGAGTTGTTGAAGTTTTTATAAATGGTGACAGTCATGATTTAGTTAAGGAGCTAGTGGAAAAGGCAATTGTTAAGGATCAAATAAATTATTTGAGAGAGGTGGTGTCCGAGTTGAATGATCTTTATTTTAGGGAGAGATATAATTTGGTGCGTTTCAAAAGAACTACTGGAAGATTTGGTAGTTGTAGTTCTCTTAAAAATATAAACATTTCATTTAGATTACTTTTTGCTCCTCGAGAGGTTTTTAGATATGTATGTATTCATGAATTAGCTCACCTTAAGCAGATGAATCATTCTAAGAAATTTTGGGACTTGGTCGAGGAGGCTATGCCTGAGTATAGTAAATCTGAGAAGTGGTTAAAGCATAATGGGTTTGCTTTAGGATAACTTTTTCTTGCCTATTTTGAGCGCCTGTGATAAAAAATACAGGCTGTTTTGAAAACACATAGGGGCGCTTAGCTCAGTTGGCTAGAGCGTCTGGTTTACACCCAGAAGGTCGGGGGTTCGACTCCCTCAGCGCCCACCATTAAAGGATCCAGTTATCATACTGGATTTTTTGTTGTATACTTTTGCTAATATTCTTAACTCTTATTGCTATGGAACAAGATCAAGTCAGGATAGACGTCTCCTTTGGAGATAAAATTTCACGGCTCTTTATTTTTAGAATGTTCTATATGTTCATTCTGATAATCCCATTCTTTCTTATTGGGATTTGGATTTACCTTGTGATGATCGCTCAGTTCTTGTATATGCTTGTTCTAGGGCGAAGGCATCGATCTCTTTGGAACCAGTTTGTAAGGTTTTATACTTGGTTGGTTAGGTGGCAAGTATATTTTGCTGCCATGGTTAATGAGCGTCCGAAGTTTTGGTGGTAAAAAAATATTTTATACAAAAAAGGGCGTTCTAGTTTGAGCGCCTTTTCTTTTATTTGAATATTATGTCTTCTCTTTCAACGCCGACTCCTATTGATGTTACTTTACAGTCGATTAGTTCTTCAATCTTCTCTACGTATACTTGTGCGTTTTTAGGCAGATCAGAGAATTCGCGTATTTTGGAGAGGTCCTCTTTCCATCCCGGCATTTCGATGTATTCGATCTCTACTTCTGCCAGAGTTTCAAGGCATGAGGGGAAGGATTTTAAATACTCTCCCATGTATTTGTAGTGTGTAGCTATCTTTAATGTTTCAACTCCGCTTAGTACATCTAGTTTTGTTAAGTTTATGTCTGTTAGTCCGTTGATTGTTGTTGAGTATTTTCCTACTACTGCATCGAACCATCCACATCTACGTGGTCTTCCTGTTGTAGATCCGTATTCTCCACCATTGTCTCTTAGCATTTGCCCAACGCTGTCTTCAAGCTCTGTAGGAAATGGTCCTGCTCCAACACGTGTGGTGTATGCCTTCATTATTCCTATAACTTGATTGATATGACGCGCTCCAATTCCGGTTCCAGTTACAACTCCTCCTATTGTTGCGTTTGATGATGTAACGAATGGATATGTTCCGTGATCAATATCTAGAAGTGCACCATTGGCACCTTCTACTAGAACTTTTTTTCCTTCTTGGATTGCAGTATTTAGATAGTATGCACTGTCTATAATCATTGGCTTTATCCTTTTTGCCATTTCTTTGATTGATGCAAGTTCTGCTTTTTCGTCATGTTTGAATTTTCCGTACATTTTTTTGAACATTGCTAGATTTTCGAGATATTTTTGTTCAAATTTATCAAAATCGTATAGATCATGGACTCGAATACCATTCCTTCTAATTTTGTCAGTGTAGCAAGGTCCAATTCCGCGCTTTGTAGTGCCTACTTTTGACTTTCCTTTCATCTCCTCCTGTAGTCCGTCGATTATCTTGTGGTATTCAAAAACAAGATGGGCTCTATCTGATATTAGTAGTCTTTCGTGTGTTGAAATATTGTTTTCACTCAAAAAATCCAACTCTTCTAGCATAGTTGGAATATGTAATACGACGCCGTTTCCGATCACGCAGACCGTGTTTTTGTTCAGCATCCCTGATGGAACTAGATGAAAAATGAATTTTTTCTTTTCTCCTGGATTCTCGGGGTCTTTGATGTAAATAGTGTGCCCAGCATTTGCTCCTCCTGTAGCTCGTGCGATCACTTCGAATTTATCTGATAGGATGTCTATCAGTTTTCCTTTTCCTTCGTCACCCCACTGGGTTCCAAGGACTGTAACTACATTTTCACTAAAGGTCGGTTGCGTCATTTGTTTTACACAGTTACCTTGAAGTCAATATATGTCAAAAAATGTCCGATTGCAAATGGGTTTTTATTTCATTATTATTTGGTTACATACTTAATAAACGACTTCAATATGCTTAACGATGATCAAATACTTCAACAAATGCCTTTCTGCCTTGATAAGACTGATTTTCCTCAGTTGGGAGATAAATACGAGGGGAAGGTTCGCGATAATTATACAAAGGATGGAAAGCGTATGATTATTGTTTCTGACCGTCTTTCTGCTTTTGACCGTATTATTACAATGATTCCATTTAAGGGTCAGGTTCTTAATCAGATGGCTAAGTTTTGGTTTGATCAGACAAAAGATATTGTTGGAAATCATGTGATTGAATTCCCAGATCCTAATGTTGTTTATGCGAAAGAGTGTAAACCTCTTCCTGTAGAAATGGTTGTTAGGGGTTACTTAACAGGAGTTACTTCTACAAGCGTTTGGACACATTATAAAGAGGGTGGACGTAATTTTTGTGGGAATGAACTTCCTGAAGAAATGAAGTGGAATCAAAAATTTGATACTCCAATCATTACTCCTTCTACAAAAGCTGCTCATGGTGATCATGATGAATCGGTTGCTCCTGATGTTTTATTTGAAAGGACCGACCTAACTCCTGAACAGTTTGAGCATCTTTCTGATGTTGCCTTGAAGTTGTTTGCTCGAGGACAGGAAATTTCTGCAAAGCAGGGGATTATCCTTGTAGATACTAAATATGAGTTTGGAATGACTCCTGATGGAGAAATAGTTTTAATAGATGAGATTCATACGCCTGATTCTTCTAGATTTTGGTATATGGATGAGTATGAAAAGAGGTTCGAGGCGGAAGAGGAGCAAAAAAAGATCGATAAGGAGTATCTTAGGAGGTGGCTTGCTGACGAAGGATTCACGGGTGACGGTGATGTCCCGATTGTTCCTGATGAAGTTAGAGCAGAGACTGCAAAGCGTTATATCACTGCTTATGAACTAATCACTGGTAATCGATTTGAGTCTGAAGTTGGAGATGTACACGTTCGCCTTGAGCAAAATTTATCTAAATATTTTTAAACTTAAAATATGAAAACAATATTTTTACTTGGTTCAGAGTCTGATAAGGATTTTACGCTTAAAATTACAGATAAACTTACAGAGTGGGGAATACCTTTTGAGGTATTGGTAGCTTCTGCTCATAAAGTTCCCGAAAAAGTATTTGAGATCGTTGATGCTAACAATAAGAGCGATGACGAATTGGTGTATGTGACGATTGCGGGAAGGTCTAATGGTCTATCTGGTGTGACTGCTGCAAATAGTGTTCATCCTGTCATTGCTTGCCCACCACATAGCTCTAAGGAGGACTTTATGGTGAATATCAATAGTACGCTTGTCATGCCAAGTGATACGCCAGTTTTAACAGTTTTGGATCCAGGGAATTGTGCCCTTGCAGTTGCTAGGATTTTTGCAGTTTCTAATCCTGAGCTTCGTTCAAAAGTTGCTGACAAAATTGCAGAAATCAAAAAATCATTTGAATAACTAACATTTTTTACAATATGGAACATAATTTGATGGCGATTTCGCCCTTGGACGGTAGATATGCAGATAAGATTGATTACCTTTCACAGTATTTTTCTGAGGCTGCATTGCAGAGATACAGAACTCTTATTGAGATAGAGTGGTTTATTTTTCTCTTTAACGATTTGAAGCTTAAGGGTACTAAGGTTCTGAAACCTACTGAGTTAGGAATTTTGCGCAGTATTTATGAAGAGTTTGATGTTGTTGATGCGATTAGGGTAAAAGATATTGAGAAAACCACTAATCATGACGTTAAGGCTGTTGAGTATTTTATAAAGGAGAAGTTAAAGGGAGGACCAATTGAAAAATATTTTGAATTTATTCATTTTGCTTGTACATCTGAGGACATCACTAATCTTTCTTATGCTTGCATGGTGCGTGATTTTCTCGAAAGAGATTTGACTCCAATGCTGAGTGGTCTAGTTCAGGAGCTTTATGCAATGGCTGTTCAGAATAAATCTGTTGCTATGATGTCTCGAACTCATGGTCAAACAGCTTCACCAACTACAGTGGGTAAGGAGCTTATCAACGTTGTTGATAGAATGGAGAAAGAGCTTATAACATTGATGGGGCTAACGACATTGCCTGGTAAAATTAATGGCGCAGTGGGTAATTATAATGCGCATGTTGTTGCTTATCCAAAAGTTGATTGGATTGAGGCAAGTAAAAAGTTTGTTCAGTCTCTAGGTCTAACTCATAATAAATATACGATCCAGATTGAGCCACATGATGGACTTTGTCAGGTCTTTGATTCAGTAAAACGAATTAATAATATCGTGATGGACTTTGATCGTGATATTTGGAGTTATATAAGCTTGGGTCATTTTGGGCAAAAAACTAAAAAGGGAGAGGTGGGGTCTTCGACTATGCCTCATAAGGTTAATCCAATTGATTTTGAGAATAGTGAAGGGAATATAGGAATGGCTAATGCTATTTTTGAACACATGTCTGCAAAGTTGCCTATTTCTAGAATGCAGCGTGATCTTTCTGATTCTACGGTTCTTAGAAACATAGGAACTGGATTTAGTTTTTCAGTACTTGCATATAAGGCTACTATAAAAGGTCTTTCCAAGTGCATTGTGAATAAATCTAATATTAAGAAGGACGTTGAAAATCGTTGGGAGCTTTTGGCTGAGCCAATTCAAGTTGTTATGCGTAAGAATCTTATTGAAGGGGCTTATGAAAAATTAAAAGACCTCACTCGCGGAAAAGGAGGTGTTACAAAGGCTGCTTTGCATAAACTAATTAAGTCATTAAAGATTCCGGCCGCAGAAAAGAAAAGTTTGCTCGCGCTTACTCCTGAGAAATATGTTGGTTTGGCTGCTAGACTTGTTGATGAGTATCAGCTTAAAACTGTAGGAGGTGGATGCGATGGTGGATGTTCTGGATGTAGCGGAGGGTGTTGCTAGCCCAGTTCATTTATTTGAATTCGATTGTGGTGCATTTAGCTATGACGGCTTGAATGGATGCAGACATTTCGTCAATAATTCTTCCTGGGATCCTGTATCCATCTAACACTTCTCTTATTCTCCTTGCTATATTTTGTCCTTGAAATTGGCGTGACAGGCTTTTGCTAGACTCAATTGTCTCTGAGATAGTGTTTGAAAATTGTTCTTTTTGAGGATTTGAAAGGAAATGATTGTGTGTGCTTTTTGAAATAGTTTCAAAAATTTTTCCTGCTATGCTATCGCGCAGTCGTGCAGGTTTCCCGTGTAGTGCTTCAAAAGCGTCTGCTCTTTTTACAGACGGATCTTCTTCACTTGTGGGGATTGGTAGCCTTGGGTCTCTTGGTTTCATATATCAAAAATAATTTGGGGGTATTTATATTTCTTATTTAGGCTTATGGCAAGTTAATGTTCTTGTTGGAGGTTTTTGTTCTATTGTCTAATCTTCTTTAGTGAAAAAGGAGATTCTTATTGCGTATGTTGCGCTAATCGCAACTATACTTGCCCCTAGAATGTAGAAGCCAGTTCCGATTGTTTCTGCGTGTGTTAAGACATTAAATTTTGTCAGTATCCAGTTCCAATCATGAGTACTTGCTGGTCCTCCCAGTAGCGGAAGCGCCTGCTTTTGTGCATCTGCAACGTAGTCTACTGTGTCTAGAAAATTCTCACCAAGCCAGACTCCCATTACGCACATTTCAAACAGTTTTTTCTTTCTTAGGAAATATATCCCAAAAATTAGTGGAATTAAGATTTGAGTCAGTGTTCCTCCAAGGAAACTCATTGTTTTTCCGAGTGCCATGAAAATAACGTGTCCTGCCTCATGAAAGATCAGATTAGCCCCATCAATAAAATGGTATTTGTATGCGAAAATTAGCCAGAATGAATATGCTATGAGAGGTATTGTGAGGACCTTGTTTAAGGTGAAGTTCTTCATTAGGGGCAATTTTTATTTCTTTTGCTGACTTTATTTTATTGGTTATGAGTCATTTTTGCTAGAACTTCTCTTCAAAAATCACAGCTTTTCCTCTAAACTACCGGTGTTTTAAAGCAGTAACTCTATTTAAATATGTTTAAGAAAGTTGATCCAAAACAGTCTTTTCCAGAGATGGAGGAGAAAATGATGAAATACTGGGATGACAATAAGATTTTTGAAAAGTCGGTAGAGCAAAGAAAGGATAATGAGAAGTATGTGTTTTTTGATGGGCCTCCATTTGCGAATGGATTGCCTCACTACGGACATATTCTTGCAAATGTCTTAAAAGATTCTGTGACTCGATACTGGTCCATGCGTGGATTCTACGTGCCTCGTACTAATGGATGGGATTGTCATGGGCTTCCCGTTGAGTATGAAATTGAGAAGGAGCTTGAACTAAATGGAAGAAAGGATGTGGTTGATTATGGTGTGGAGAATTTTAACGGTAAGTGTAGAGAATCAGTTTTTCGTTATACGAAAGAGTGGGAGGATACTTTGAAGCGAATTGGTCGTTGGGTTGATTTCAGTGATAGTTATGCAACGCTTGATAATACTTACATGGAGTCTATTTGGTGGATATTTAAACAAATTTGGGATAAGGACTTGGTTTATACAGGACATAAATCAATGCACGTTTGTCCTCGTTGTGAGACTCCACTTTCTAACTTTGAGGTTTCACAGGGGTATAAGGATGTGACGGACCTTTCTGTTACTTGTAAATTTAAGTTGAAGGAAGATGCACTTAAGGCTGTTGGTCTCGAAGGTGATGTTTATGTTCTTGCTTGGACTACAACTCCATGGACACTTCCTGGAAATGTGGCGTTAGCTTTTGGTAGTGACGTCGATTATGTTGTTGTGAATGGAAAAGACTCTGATGGTAATGAGGGAGTTTTTGTTATGGCTGAAGCACTTGTTGAAAAGGTTTTTAAGGAAGGGGAGTATATAGTGGGAGATAAAATTGATCCTAAAAGGCTTGAGGGGACTCATTATGAGCCTTTATTTGATTATTATTTGAATAAGGACCTTGATGGAGAGCTTTATTCTATTCAGTTGGCTGATTTCGTTACGACGGAAGACGGTACTGGAGTTGTACATACGGCACCGATGTTTGGAGAGGATGACTACGCTCTTGGAAAGGAAAAAGGTTTATCTATGATCCAGCACGTGAGAATGGATGGAGAATTTACTGATGACGTGACTGACTTTGCTGGAAAGTTTGTAAAGGGTCAGGATTTGAATGTTGTGAAGTTCTTAGGAGAAAAGGGGTCTGTATTTAAGAAACAGAACTATAAGCATAGCTATCCGCACTGTTGGCGTTGTGATACTCCGCTTTTAAACTATTCGACTCGATCTTTATTCATAGAGGTTACGAAAGTTAAAGACGCGATGCTGAAAAATAATGAAAAAATTGATTGGCAGCCAGATCATATTCAGCAAGGGCGATTTGGTAAGTGGTTAGAAGGTGCTCGCGACTGGGCAATATCTAGAAATCGTTTCTGGGGTTGTGCAATTCCAGTTTGGGAATGTGGCTGTGGTGAGCAGGTTTGTATTGGTTCGCTTGAAGAGCTTAAGGAGAAATCTGGTGGTGATATGCCAATGCGAGGTGATGAGTTAGACCTTCACAAGCCTTACATCGATGATATTAAATTTAAATGTACAACATGTTCTGGAGAAATGACTCGTATTCCGGATGTATTTGATTGTTGGTTTGAGAGTGGATCTATGCCATATGCTCAGCTACATTATCCTTTTGAGAATAAAGAAGAGTTTGAGAAAAATTTCCCAGCTAACTTTATTGCTGAAGGTTTGGATCAAACACGTGGATGGTTCTATACGCTTCATGTGCTTTCTACTATTCTTTTTGATAAGCCAGCTTTTAGTAATGTGATTGTGAATGGAATCATTCTTGCTGCTGATGGTGAAAAACTTTCTAAGAGAAAAAAGAACTATCCAGACCCTAATGAGATTTTTAATAAGATGGGTGTCGATAGCATGCGTTACTTCTTGGTTAGTTCTCCTGCGGCACTTGCTGATGATGTAAGGTTTTCTGAGGCACACGTGGATGAAGTTGTTAAAAAGTTAACTCTTACTATTTGGAATACATATAGTTTCTTTGTTACTTATGCGAATATAGATAAGTTTGAACCTAACAAGGATTATGCTCGATTTTTGCCTTCAAATAAATTGGATAAATGGATTCTGAGTGAGTTGAATATGCTTATCAAAGAGGTTACTGAAAATATGGATGCATACAGTCTTCCGAAGGCTACTCGCCCTATGATGGACTTCGTTGAAAATCTTTCAAACTGGTATGTTCGTCGTTCACGAAGGCGTTTCTGGAAATCAGAGAATGATGGTGATAAAAATGAGGCGTATCAGACTCTTTATATAGTTTTGGTTGAACTTTCTAAAATTCTTGCACCATTTATGCCATATTTGGCTGATGAAATTTATCAAAATTTAACTGGTGATGAATCTGTTCATCTTGTTGACTGGCCGGAGGTAAATTACGAGTTGATTGATGAAGAATTGAATAAAGAAATTCATGCAGTTCGTCTAATTGTTAGCTTGGGCTTAAGTGTTCGTGCAAAAGCTAAGATCAAAGTTAGACAGCCACTTTCCAAGGCTGGAATTGCCTTGCCAGAAGGGCTTACGGAGGAATCAGTTAAGTCTCAGGAAGATGTGATAATGGAAGAGTTGAATGTTAAGGAACTTGAATTTATTGCTGAAGCTGGTGATATCGTTGAGCAGTCTGTTATTCCAAATGCTAAGGTTCTTGGTCCTAAATATGGTGGTGAGGTCCAAAGCATTATTCAAAAAGTTAAGGCTGGGGAGTTTGAAATGAAAGGAGAAGTGGTTGTTGTTGGTCGATTTGAGTTGATGGGGGATGAGGTAGAAATTGGGTTTAAAGGGAAAGAAGGTTTTGACGTTGAATCTGAGGAAGGTGTGGTTGTGGCTCTCGATACAAACCTTACTGATGATCTGAAAAAAGAGGGTTACGCTCGCGATATTGTTAGATTTATCCAGGAAATGCGTAAGGACGCGGACTACCAGGTCGATGACAGGATTTTCGTTCTTGTTGATACTGTGGGAGATGTTTCTGATGCAGTTAATTTATTTGCGGATTATATCAAGGTCGAAACACTTGCTGATGAATTACAAGTTGGTGGTGAGTTTGAGTGGGACAAAGAAAAGGTAGTTGAGATGGATGGTGTTGAGGTAAAGATTGCAGTTAGGAGGTAGTTTTGTTATCAAAAAAAGAGCCCCATTTATATTGTAGGGCTCTTTTATTTTGTCTTCTGTACTATGGTGTATAAACTGAAACGCCGAACGCTCCCTTTACAAAATCTCCATAGCTGTCTTGCTGATTAAATGTTCCACAAATCATAGATCCGTCGAAATAAGTTATCTTTAGAAGGTTTGGGTCTGGTGCAGTTACAGGCAATACATCAACATAAGATCCATTTCCAATAAGACCGGTTAGTTCATATTCTCCGAGCTCTACTGAAGGATATGTGATTATCATTGTTGTGTCTTCTTCTGTTCGTTCTCCGAGCCATGGCTGAGCTTTGTCTTTGTCTTCCACTATGTAGTTAGTGAGAATAATTTGCCCAGAGGTATCTTCTTCATTGCCAGGGGAGTTGTATGTGAAGTATCCCTTTGCCTCAAAGTATGTTTCTTCAAAATTGTACATATCAGGTGTGCTGTATGCGGCCAATCTGTTGTATACCGGGCATTCTCCACTAACTAATTCAGCATCAAGATCAAAATCAGCTGCTGCAAATTTGTTAAATTGTTCCATCATTGCCTCATCTGCTGCTGCTGTTTCCACTTCGTCTCCTGCAGACGCATTTTCATCACCTGGAGCTTTTTCTGTATCACCACCGCAAGCAGTTAGCGCTACGATTGATGCTGTAAGCATCAAGCTCATTAATAATTTCTTTTTCATAAATTTTGTTAGGTTACTTAATATGTCTCTAATTAAATCAGAGTGGACGACATATGTAAAATTTTGCTATATTTCCTCCGCTGTTTACTCAAATATTATGGGATTTTTACTCAAGCCAATTATAGGAATAATCGTCAATGGGGGAATACTCTATGCGATGGTTACTCTTGTGGAAGGAATCTCTTATACTGGAGGAATTATGTTCTTTTTAATTGGAGGTTTAATTATGGGATTATTCAATTTCCTTATTAGGCCGCTGATGAAAATAATTTCTTTGCCATTTGTTATTTTGACTGGAGGGCTCTTCCTTATAGTTGTAAATGTTGGAGTGCTCTGGTTTTTAAGTTATGCTTTGGACATTATTGCGTTCCAGGATGTCTC
>JABJOK010000081.1 GCA_018664365.1 Candidatus Peregrinibacteria bacterium
GAATTTTAGGAACACATCCTGAAAATATTGATAGAGCAGAAGACCGTCATAAGTTTTCTGGAATGCTTGATAAGCTTGAGGTTGATCAGCCAAAATGGCAGGAGCTTGCTAAGATTGATGACATTTATGGCTTTGTTGAGAAGCAGGGATATCCAGTATTGGTTCGTCCATCCTATGTTCTTTCTGGAGCTGCGATGAGTGTAGCTTATGACAAAGACGCTCTGGACAACTTCCTAGGGAAGGCTGTGAAGATTTCTAAAGAGGCACCGGTAGTTGTTTCTAAATTTGAATTGAATGCGAAGGAGATCGAGGTAGACGCAGTTGCTCACAAGGGACGGCTGGTTATTTATGCTATTGCTGAACATATTGAAAATGCCGGAGTACATAGTGGGGATGCGACAATTGCGCTTCCTCCTCAAAAAGTTTACCTAGAGACCATTCGACGAATAAAAGTTATTACTAAAAAAATTGCAAAGGAACTTGATATAAGTGGACCATTTAATATTCAATTCTTGGCGAAGAATAATCGAGTGATGGTTATTGAATGTAATCTTCGATCTAGTCGAAGCTTCCCATTCTCTTCAAAAGTTACTGGATATAATTTTATTGAAATTGCTACTGAATCGATGATGGCTGCGAGCACTGGGAAGATGTCTAAGAGAGCGAAAAAGCTTCTGACTTACCCTGACTATAAAACTTTAGACTTGGACCATGTTGGAGTTAAGGCTCCACAGTTTAGTTTCCCTCGGTTGAAGGGAGCAGACCCTGTTTCTGGTGTTGAGATGGCATCAACAGGAGAAGTTGCGTGCTTTGGAGATGATATACATGAAGCATTCCTGAAATCGATGATAAGTGTTGGATTTGCCTTACCAAAGAAGGGAATATTGTTCAGCATTGGAGGCGTTGAAGAGAAAGCAGATTTGATAGAAGCAGCGGAAAAATTTGCCAAAATGGGATTTGATATTTTTGGAACAGAGGGTACTGCGGCCTTTATGGAAGCCAATGGCGTTAAGTGCAAGATTGTTCACAAGATTTCTGCTAAAAAATCTCCAAGCGTTGTGGATGGTATGGCGGATGGACTATACGACCTCGTGGTGAATATCCCAAAAAGCTATAGCCGCTCTGTGGCAACAGACGGGTACACAATTCGTCGAAAGTCTGTAGACCTGAATATCCCACTTATTACTAACGTACAGGTAGCAAAAATAATGGCCGAGGCTCTAACGAAGTATTCTGTTGATGATTTGAAGGCGAAAGATATGGATAGCTACTTCTAGGCTGTTTGTGTAAGTGCAACTTTAGCAATCGCTGTAAGTTGTATTTGGAAATGACCAGGCCCTATTAGGTCTTTTAGTAATGGTGATGAAAAGACTCCTGTTGCTATATCTGAGATTTTTTTTGATTCTTCATCTATGTTTTTTTGATTTATTCTTGGAGGAAACCCACTTGTTAACAGTAAATTAGAGGTGCTGTTTTTGTATTTTTCTACTAAATAATTTTCGTAATTTTTCATAGTAAACCTAAATGCTGCTATCGAAGTTCTTTTTAATTCCTCCGGAGCATGTTCTAATATTTTTTCCTCAAGCTTAAGAGTTAGGGCGCCTACAACATTTGTTAAAACCATTATTTCAGGGTGCTTAGCCGCTATGGCCAAGGCATCTCCCGCACCTAATGTTGCAAGACCTTCTATATCTCCCATGTCATCGGCAAGCCCCTTGGCAGCTTTTGGATCGGCCTTAACTTGCTTTTCTGGAACATAGAATATTAGCTTTTTCATAAGCCCCTTGCCTTCTGGTGACATTTTTATTGCAACATATTTTTCTCCAAAAAGAATCGGTTCAATGATCTTTTGAAATTTTGAAAAATTAGAATATAGGGAATTGTCATCTCTAAATCCTTCTAAGACCGCCTTTACTGCAAGTAACATTTTTTTAGACTTTGCGTCCTTTGATTCTAAAATTAGTGAATCAATTACTTCCTTCAAATTATTCAACTGAATTGCGTCTCCTTCAGCCACTTCTTTTTCAGAATCTTCTTCTCTGTAAAAAAGATCTAAAGCCCCCGTTAGCATTGTGTCGTCCTCCAAGAAGGCTTTTAGCAGTGGATCTGAGGCCAATTCTTTTGCTGCCTGTGGCGTAATTATTGATTTCCTAACAACGTCCTGCAAGCGTTTGAAGTGATTTCTTAGTGCCGTTAAGTTTTTCTTTATATTTTTTGCATTCCCCTCTGCCCTCAAATAATGTCGAATGTTTTCGATCATGCATCCTATCAACAAGTTGTGTTGCCCAAAACTTTTAGGGTCTTTCGTTAAATGAGCCTCTAGCACTTGAAGTATTGGTTCTATTTTTCTGGCAAGGGGAGTTGCTTTTAATAGCTCTTTCTTTGTCAGAACCTTTTCTGGCAATACGATGGCGAGCATTTCATCGATCATGTCTTTTTTAACATAAATAGAAGCAATCCCTGACATAGGGAGCATTCCTCCTTCATACAAAGCTATGATTACTGGCTTAAGAGAGCCAGAGAACTTCATTAGCTCATTATCGTCCTTTATTCTTGTGATTACCTGCATCAGAAACTGAACTCCACTTACGGCGTTTGCGTTTCCTATGTTTTCTTGCCTAAACGTTTCACATAAGAAAAGTAATCTCTTAAGGCGAGTATGTGGATATGGAGATTCTTTCCTTGCTTGAGCAACCTCTTTATCATCTCTAAGGGCAATCTCCCTGAAATTTAAAAGGATCCCCCCCTCCACTAAATGAAAAAGCATTTTTTTCACCTGTAAGTACTCTTTTCCTAGATTAATTTGACTCTCACCGCCAGGAATTGCGTTAAGGATTATATTAATATGTGCCACAGTTCCTTCTATTGTATCCATTACTTTCCTGATTAATGCAGCATCTTTCTTTGGATCATCTAGAAGTGCGCTAATAACATCTATTAGCAGCATCAGATCGCTAATAATTCTATTCGCCACGTCTGCTGGGCAAAGAATAAAATTATTTAAAATTTTCTGAGCGGGAGCCACAACGTTTATCAGCAAGATGTTTTTTATAAGATCTCGTACGGGGTTTTTGTGAAGGGAAAATCCTTCAATCTTTGAATCTAGCTCATTAAGCTTTGGAAGAAATTCTCTTTCAACATCTATAAGATAGTCTTCTGCCGTAACATATTTACCGTTAAGTTGTGCCAATCCCTCTCTTGAAGGCTTATCAAGAATGATGCCAAAAGCCTCTGGGTTTTCCAATAAAGGATCTACCTCTATATCTACATCTTCCGCATCCTCTGTTCCGTCTTCTGTCCCCGCAATGTTCTCATCGCCTTCTTCTTCGCCCCCCCCTCCTTCTTGTAAAAATATTCTTTTCTTATATCTGACACCCTTTACCCTAAGCCTCGCCAAAGTTTCCGCAGATATCTCCTTACTCGACTTCTCTGTTTGCAAATAGAGCTCTCCAATAAGTTTTTGCCCTAACCAATTCGCAAATTCTGGATCCACTATTGAAATCCTCTCTACAACCTCCCTTATAACCTTTTCAGCTTTTTCAACGTCCTTGTCTCCAGATATTTTTTTACGGACCTTCTCAAAAGCCCTTCTGACCGCATCTTCGTTTGCGCTAAAAGTGGTTAAATACTCCTCTGGAACAGATGTAGACGTTACTCGAATCATGCGTGACGGATTGATCTTTCCCTCCACTAGGCCCTTGTATTTTTCTAGTTGTTTTTGAAAATCCGTGTACTCCTTTTCAGTTATCGCCCCTTCTTCTTTTGCCCTTTTAAGCGTTTCCTGGGTTGCATCTATTTCTATTAGGGCTTTTTGTGCAAGCTTTTCTTTTTCCTTAATATCAGGTTCTGTAAACCAGTCATATGTTGTTTTTTTAACTCCCTCTATTTTTTTATTAGGACCTTTTTCCATTATATTAGTTCTTTTTCAATTTTTTCAATTTCTGCTTTTTCAATTTTTTTGAATAAGTATCTATTAATGTTTTTTACATTTTTTAGAATTTTTTTTATTCCCCCAATTGTCACCTGGTTTTTATTGTTTTTCACGATTATTTTTGTTTTTAGCTCCCTATATAATACCATATTACAGGCTTTTCGTCCACTCACTCAGGGCCCTCCACTCTGCGCCCTGCACCCTTTTGAAAAACGGCTTTTCGTGGTATAATATATGGATTTAAATCTATATATTTCTATGGGATTAGAAACACCAACGGGCAAAGTGGTCACACCAGAAGCCCCAAAAGCATCTCCACAACCTCTTACTCCTACTCTTAAACCTATTGGAGAAACTCCTAAAAACCCGAATATTGACGTAAATATAAACGGAGGCTCTTCGACTGAGATTAGTCCAGAGGCAGGAACAAAAGCGGCTCTGGGTGGCATTGTCCAAGAGTTAACACCAGGCCTTGTTGACGCCCCTCCTCCAGCAGGAAAGCTTCATGGTTCAACCCTTAAAAGAATTGAATCTATAGACAAAAAAATCGCAACAGAAGATCCAAAAACTATAGGATCTCTTTCAATAAAGGAAATTCGAAGCGGCAAAATGTTGCTGGAAGAATCAAAAAAAGACAAAGAACAAGCTTTAGCAATAAAAAACGAAACGGCTCGCCTGATAGACGTTTACACATCAAGCTGTGATCACGAATGGTACACATTAGATTACTCAAGGCTTGATGGCTTAAGCACTGAAACTGACAACCAAGGACTTACGCACGAAATGGATATAGGGCTAGGTGAGATTTTAAGAGATCCGGATATAACAGATATTTTAATTGAGAAAAATGGCCAAATAGTTAAGGCACATAAAGGTCTTCATGATGGTCGATTATCTTTTTTAGATGAAAATAATAACTATGCGGCAACACGAACTGGAGATAGGTTTAGAATTTTAACGGACAAAGACACTGATGTTACAAAACCTGCGGATGAATATTTAGAAAAATATCTAAAAGATTCTGAAACCAGAAATAAACACGCAGAAACTTTAGCGCAGGCGCCAGTTCAATCTCCAATGGAAGTAGATGAAGGAGGTGGTCCTGCACCGACCAACTTAACGTATGAATCAACTCCAGGAAATCGCAGGGTGAAACTTGGAACTACAAAAATTCCATATAGATTCTTTTCTACTACTGTTAAGAATCCGAAAACTTCTAAGTCCGTTCATGTAACAAATGGCGGAGCGCCTGGAAGAAGCACCCCTTCTAAAAGAGGCAGGAGTCAAAGAGAAGCCTTTAAAGATAGTTGGGCAAAATCTCAAATAAGAAATTTGTATGAAAAAGGAATAAGGGTAATTGTTAGCTTGGCTCAAAGGCCTGACATGATTAGAGTTGTTGATGAACTTAAAAAAGAGGGACTGGACTTAACGCTGATTACTCAAGGATACTTGTGCTCTCCTCCGGGAAAAAGAAATATAGAATTATTTAAA
>JABJOK010000086.1 GCA_018664365.1 Candidatus Peregrinibacteria bacterium
AGGTGAATTTCACCCACCACACTTAGCTGGCTCTCGAGTACACGCACATCAAGAAGCTAGGATGCAAGAAATTATGAATCGTTCCTTAAAAGCTCACTTTGCCGATCATCGTACTTTTCATCGTCCAAGCGCTCGCGTTCTTACCTATAACGCTATTTCTTCCAAACTAAATTCTCTAAGCGACAAAGATCTGTCAGAGTTGCTTGATAACGCAACATTCTTCCACGATGGAATCGGTGGAACGGCTGGATTTATAGAGATAGAAGGAGAGCGTGTCTTTTTCAAGCAAGTCTCTCTAACAGATAAAGAAAATCAAGCAAAAAACAAAGGGTCAACGGCGAATCTATTTAATCTACCTGCCCATTATCAGTATGGAGTTGGCTCTGCAGGGTTTGGCGCACAGCGAGAACGCATCGCACACCTGATAACTACCGACTGGGTACTTAAAGGAGGTTGTGAAAATTTCCCTATAATGTACCACTCAAGACAGCTTTCAAGACCAACTCCTGAGCCAATGACTTCCGAAGAAATCAGTGAGCTAGAAGAATACTCTGCCTACTGGGGAAATTCATCAGAAATCCGAGAACGCTTTGGGGAAATTCAAAAAGCATCGAATAAAATGGTTCTCTTTTTGGAGTACATTCCAGAGCCTCTTCATAAATGGTTTGAGAAAAGACTTTCCGAAGGTGGAGAATCTGCTAAAGAGGCCATTAAAATGGTTGAGAACAACCTTAAAGCTGCAACTCGTTTTATGAATGCACGCGACATGCTACATTTCGATGCCCACTTTAGAAATATACTCACCGATGGAACTCGCCTTTACCTTACTGATTTTGGTCTCACAACGTCTTCACATTTTGAGCTATCAAAGGAAGAGTCAGAGTTTTTCGAACAACACCGTAACTATGATCGCTGTTATACGATGGCTCATTTAGTCGAGTTTGTTGTAATGAATTTATTTGGAGCAGATGAATTCGAAACCGTTATAGATGAATGCATTAATAACAAAAGGGAAAGAGACATAGATCCTTTCATTCGTGGAATTATTAAACGCTATGGCCCAATTGCCCTCCAAATGGGAAATTTCCTTCAGACATTACGGGATAATAAAACGATTCCCTACCCTGTAGAAGAATTAGATAGACTTAGTGCTGAAGCTCGGCTAGAAGATTAATAATCTAAGTACATTCATCTTTGATCCCTAGTTTTACAAGAATGAAATCCACTCGATCTTCAACGCTTACCTTTGGCAAATCTACTGTTTCATAGCCATATTCACGATATGCTGCCACAATTTGATCGTATGTTTCAATAGCTTCTTGAAAGCTTTGCTTGCGTTCCTCGTCATTTTGGTAAATATCTTCCCATGGAGGAGTTACAAATACCAATTTGTTGAATTTGACTTCCCTAGAGATTTGATCCATATTTTCAGGAATGTTTGCCCCGATAAGTCGAGAGTACGCAATGCAATCTACAAGTCCCCTATCAAAAAAGACGATACCATCATGGTTTGTTGACTCATAGACTTTGACTTGCTCACGAAACATGTTGTCTCTAAATTTTTCTGTATTTTTCCAAGGTAGGGCATCACCATTGGCAGCAACCTCCTCCTTAATCAGATCACGAGCTACTTCATCTACACACAAATATCCCTTATTTCGGAGAACCTCAAGAACAGAGCTCTTACCTCCCCCAGGTCCTCCCGTGAGAATCACATACATATTTTGTTTCTCTTGTTTATTCTGCACAAACCCTCCAAGCGTTGCGATAAATGTTATTGATAGCAAAATAACAAATATTTTTTTCATTTTTAACATGATTATCCCTATTTTGTAGAGCTCCCCACTGACGAGGAGCTCTACTTTATTTAGTTATGAAAGCTTGCTATAGGCGTAAACCCTCATCGCCTCGGCAAGAAACGCCGTCAGATTAGGATAGTGCTCATCGAACCACTTTTGAAAGTCGGGATGATCACAATACATTTGAGCATAACTCAAAAAGATATCCTTATTTACCTCGTGGACGCGCCCAGCTAGCTGATATCGTTTATGAATAATTTCTTGAACCTCGTCAGATTTAGGATCTAGACCTTTACTCATACATTTTGCCAAATCTTTCAAAGTCTCATGACCCTCACGGTCTAGGCTTTCTAATTCCACAGGGCTCCTTTCTTGAGTCGCTTGCTTACTTTCAGAAATAATATCTTCTGCAACAGTTCCTTGGTAATTTGCAAGGAAAGGCTCATAGCCTTTGCTCTTACCTGCATCGAACCCTTTATAAAATTCTTTGTCTTTCATTTTTTGTTTACCTCTTAAATGATTGATGGTGTTAACAACGGTCCCAACCAGTTTTTTTGTTCGGTTTAGACCTTCTTCCAGAGTTTTCTTGTGAGCAAGCAGAGCTCTGATTGTGTCAAAGTCGTTACTGCCAAGAATTTTCTGGATATCCTTCAAAGGGAAACCAAGCTCACGGAAGAAAAGAATCTGCTGCAAAGTCAGGAGCTGTTCTTCTTCGTAATACCTATAGCCATTTTCACCATAGTAGGCTGGCTTTAGTAATCCGATTTCGTCGTACCAGTGAAGGGTACGCACTGAAACTCCTGATAGCTTTGATAACTTTCTTACTGTGTATGACATAAGGCTTTCCTTTGAAAGAATTGCCACAATGATACAGTATCACGTAACGTGAGGGTCAAGAGGTAAAAAGGGGTTTTCTTCAAAAAAATGCATTTTTTCATGTTTTCCTAATGCTTAAGAGGTAAAAGTAGTATTTTTCAGCTGAGAGACGTATTCCGAAAGGTTGCGATCGACTTCCTTAGGATATGAATATCCCAGCAGCTCTGCGGCCTCAAGAGCGATACGCCTGAACAGAGAGAGGGTGTTTTCTAGCGCTTTCCAAGAGTTCTCTGCGTCAAAATGAGAAAAGCATTTATGCAAATCGTGCCAAGTTTCACTACTCACCCATTTCTGCATAGATTTTCCCTGTGAATGTACCGAATAATCCCAAGAATGCTTTGCCATTTCATTCCAGCGAATCATCGTGAGCAAAAACTCATCCTTTTGGCCCCAATCACGGAATTTTGCTGACCACAGGTCGTCTCTTTTTAGGTATTTTGCAATGTGATAAGCTTCGAACCAGAATTCGTTGACTACTCTATGAAATTCTTCTTCAGATGGCTTTGATTCTCGAAACGCTTTTAGAGATGCTTGAGGCATTTTTTCTGTCAACGAATCCTTATCCACAAGAACTTTATACCCAGCATTATAGTCATCAGACAGAGAAACGCTTAGGTCTTCTAAGGCTTTGACTGGATAAAAAGCAAAATCTACTTTGAT
>JABJOK010000130.1 GCA_018664365.1 Candidatus Peregrinibacteria bacterium
AAAGATTTTTTATAAACAACAAACAAAATTGCGAACACTAGGAAGTTCATAAAAGCCGAATATAGCTGAACCGGATGCCGTGGCAGCGTTTCTCCAACACGTTCAAAAATCACTCCATAATCACTTCCAGTAAGGTTTCCGAGTATCTCAGAATTGAAAAAGTTACCTAATCTAACAAACCCAGCAGTAATAGGCATTCCCAGAACCAGAGCATCAATATATTGGCTGAATTTAACCTTATTAATTTTACACCAGGCAAAGTAGGCAACAAAAAGGCCAATCGCAGCACCATGGCTCGCAAGTCCACCATTCCAGATTTTCAAAATCTCCAAAGGCTGCGCAGAAAAATAATCCCACTCATAAAAAAATACATGTCCAAGCCGCGCCCCAATCACAAGTCCAAAAAACAGAAAAAGAACAACAGAATCAAGCTTATCCAACGGATATTTTTGCTTTTGAAACACCCATCTAATAAAGAAATAGGTCAGCATAATCCCAACTGCAAAAAGCAGTCCATACCAACGAATTTCAAGTCCCCCAAAGCTTAATAAGGTCGGAGAAATATCATGAATAAAAGTCATAGAAAAAGGTTAATTAGTGGGGAGATTATAGCAGAAAACATAGTGATTGCGTTTACAAAAACGATTCGTCAATCATCCCTCTTCGACGTCGAAGCTCTTTGCAAAACTATCCAAAACATTTCTTAATCTTATCGGAGGCTTCACGAATCTCTTCCATTGTTGGCATAAGCGCAAATCGCACATACCCAGCGCCAGGGTTTATTCCACCCTCACACTCATCGGAGATCAAACTTCCAGGAGTCACAACAATTCCAATTTCTGGATCCAATAACTTCTTCGCAAAATCCACATCTGTCATTTCAGCCGGAACTTTCTGCCAAATGTAGAAGGTTGCAGAAGGCTTATGCACATCCATCCCAGCAGCCTCTAGTGCTTCTAGCAGGATAGCTCCCTTCTCTTCATACAGGTCACGCATCTCTTGAGCATGATCTTCATCAGCAAGGGCAACCATCGCTGCCTCCTGTACAAAATTAGGAGTCCCAGAATCAATATTAGTTTTAAGAGCCTTATAACTTTTCATTAAATCAGCATCACCACAAACAAACCCAGCACGATAGCCGGTCATATTATTTCTCTTACTCAAAGAATAAAACGCCACTATCCCCTCCTTCGTAATCTCCAAAATGGACATTGGCTTCTCATCAAAATAAACATCTATATAACAGCCCTCATCAGCCGCAATAATAATACTATTCTTATGCGCCCACTCGATAAGTCCCTCATAATATTCACGAGTTGCAACAGCGCCAGTTGGAGAATTTGGATAATTTAGCCAGATGATTTTCGCCTTATCAACAACTTCAGAAGGAATCGATTCATAATCAATCATCCAATCATTTTTTTCCAATAAAGGAGCATAAAATGGTACTCCTTCAGCAAAAATAGTTCCAGTTTTCATCGGAGGATAACCAGGAGAAGGTATAATTACATAATCACCAGGATTAACAAACGCCTCAGGAAAGTTGAAGATCGCCTCTTTTGACCCAACGTTCGAGCACATTTCAGTTGCAGGATCTAATTCAACATCAAACCTTTTTTTCATATAGCTGGAACAGGCCTCCAAATACTCAGAACTACCAGTATAAGATGGATATCCACTTCCAGCGTGCTTTTGTGCGGCCTTTCCAAGTGTCTCAATCACAAAATCAGGCGTCGGCTCACTTGGATCCCCTACTCCAAAATCAATCGGCACAACCCCGGCCGCCTTCAGTGAAGCAACACGATCATTGATCTCCTTAAAGGCATATCCCGACAGACTTTGTAATCTTTTTGATGGTTCGATATTCATAATGCGCAAATTATAATAGGAAACAGGCAAAAACCAAAGGCGATCCCTGCAAATTGACGAAATGCGGCAATTGTGCTATAATAATAAATAAGATTAATTACAAATATGTCTCAAAGCGGGCCTACAGAAAATCCTACTTCAAAGCAATATGAACAGGTTCCTCCTGGGGAATTTTGGACGAAAGCGGATATTGACGGTTGCGTCCAAATTGGAACTCACGCGAGCGCTAAAAATAATAATGTAACTCCATTTCTAAGGTGTTTTTATAATAATGAAGAGGACCAATTTAGGCTTTGGTCTGAAATAAGCAATTCAGGAGTTTCCATTACAGAAGACCAATGGATCCCTATAGGAAGAGAAACTAGCCCTTCTCTCATTCCAGATATCCCTGGGTCAAGATGCATATCACGTGATCACTGTTGCGTCCGTGTCGAGCGTAGGCCAGATGGAAAATTCACAGTTCATGTATGGGATAAAAATAGCCATGGTGGAACATTTTGCAACCACGAACCAGTCGAAGAGGAAGCAATGGAGGGAGAGCATATAAATGAATTTACTTTAGCAGGAAACCAGGAAGGAACCTTAGAATTCTGGAATGGAGCCATGCAGGGAGCAACCGAGACAGCAGCCGAAGGGAAATACACTGAAAATCAAGACGGCTTATATCTAAATCCAGAACAAGGAGTAATTGCGGTAGCAGACGGTATTGGAGGTTATGGAGGAGGGGCAAAGGCATGTGCTCATATACTTCGCTCTTTTCACAAAAATATTAAGGTAAGAGCAGATTTAGGAAGAAGCATGGCAAATGCGAATCGCTATTTAATGCAGGCCATGCCAAATAAGAAAGCTGGGGCAACTCTTGCAGCTGCGAAGTATCATGTCCAAGATAATGGAAAAAGATATTTCGAAGTAGCAAGCATAGGAGACGCACGGGTATTAATTATTTCAAAAAGAACAGGAAGGCTTAAATATAGATCAAAAGACCAGTCAAGGACTGGAGAGCTTCTTGCAAGAGGAGAGATAGACGAGAAGGGAGCGTTTGAGCATAAAGAAAGGAATGTAGTTTACAATGCAATCAGCGCTGACTTGATGGCGAAACAGCCAGAGCACTACCACTTTGAGGTTGAGCAGGGAGACATTGCAGTAGTTTTAACAGATGGAATTGGTGACGTTATGAGCGATGAGGAAATAGCCGCTTATTGTATGAAAAGTGGCCCCTCTGCAGTCCACGAAATAATGAAAATCGCAAAATCCCGACAAAATAAACAAAGTTATCAGACTATAATTCAAGGAAGAGTGGAAACAATTAATGCGGTAAACGCTGACAATATAGCCATTGGAATGATGCAAATTTAGAACAATAGGCGGCAAGCGGAAAGAGGGCATTTATAGCCCTTCGGCACATTGCAAAAACATGCAAAATATTGTATAATATAGACAATGTAATAAAACAAAAATGACACCAACGCCAAAGAGACAGCCAGAAACTCCAAAGCCTACAAAAACTCCAGATGCCCCAAAGGCTCCTGAGCAAACAGAGGCTGAAACAGCTGCTGCAACAAAGGAATCTGCAGAAAAAAAACAGGCAAGATACGAAAAGGCAATGGACGGTCTAAGCGCTTTAGTGATGGAAGTAGACTCCACGGAATGGAAGGAAAAGTTAGAAAGGCTTCCACACGGCCACAAAGGATTTTATATGGCCTGCAAATATGCCATAAGGGTTGAAAAAGAGGAGGCATTATTAAGTCCAGATATCTCTGGAGATGAAGAAGATACATTTATCACGGTATTTAAAGAAGATGACGCAAGATTGGTAAAAATGATGATAAGCCCATATCGTTCATACTTAATAGTGGATCAAAGCACGATTGTTAATGGGGCCCCTGATTTAGGCAACCCTAGACGAATGAGTCCTGACAAAATAGAGGAGATTGAACAATTTGTGAGGATATTAAAGAACATTACTAGTGCCGTAGACCAGGAGATCGCAAAAATTGAAGAAGAAAAAAAAATGAGAAGACTCGAAAAAGCAGGAGGATTCTAATCAAAAACAAAATGGCTCCAAAAAAAGAAGTCCCAAGCATTCCCGCTCCTGAAGATCCGAAGCCTGTAAAGGCTCCTGAAAAAGGGGAAGAACAGAAAGCGGCAGAAGCTATAGCGGCCAAAGAAAAGAGAGTAAAAAGATATTTAGATGCGATGGA
>JABJOK010000082.1 GCA_018664365.1 Candidatus Peregrinibacteria bacterium
CTCCAAATATTCTGAAGGCAACGGGGTTATATTCCAGACTCCATCAGGATCTGGACTGCCTCCTTCACCTTCATCACGCGGCTCTTCAATTTCATACGACTGAGTTCCTCCTTCTTGATTATCGACAAGGAGATATTGACCGAGCTCAGGAGTAATTCCTTCACCATAGAAATCTAAAATCCAACCATCATAGTCATACTCCACGTTATAGTCTCCATTGGCGATCATGTTAGTAAGATCAGCATCGGAATATAAAGAATAAGAATAATTCGAACCAACAGATCCATCTGGAATAATATCACCAACAAACAAAGTTCCATCTTGCTCCAATCCAACATCTGCAATATTAAATACAACTTCATCCACAATAGGAGCTTCTGGGCCAGCACCGTCTAGATCAAACTCCACACTATCTCCCACTGAAGGCTGGTAGGCATCCAGGTTCACTATATAAAGCTTAGGATCTCCATAATCACCCATCCAGCTATCATCTGGAGGAGTTCCAGTTGTTGAAAATGGCAATCCAGTATCATGATAATATTGGATATCATTCGAGTCATAAGTCGTACCACCAATGCTAACAGTCCACCCATTTGCAATAGGGAGTAGATCCGAATTTGCAAGGAACGCTAAAGTGTTAGCTCTAAAATGAGAAGGAAGAGGAAATGATGCGTAGACTGGGGGACCGCTATTACCACCTTCGTCCACAGTTATCTCAAAATAAGATTCATTGGTTCCATCGTGAACATAAAGATATTCCCCAGCATGCAAATCATTTTCAAATGATAGCGCCCAGAATTCTCCAGCCACAAACGGAGGATCCTCTGGACCTGGATCAGGAGCGTATATATTGTAAATCTCACTTGGAAAGCCAGCAGCAGTTGCTCCAGTTGGAGAAGGAGCAGCTTGCAGAACATTATCCTGTGATTGATCTGTAGTTATAGAGTAGGTCCATGACAGCGGACTTGTATCATCCGGATCGGTCAACATAAAGCCTACTACATTTTCTGCAGGAAGCTCAGGGCCGAAATACAGTGGTCCCATTTGGTATTCATCGACATAGCCGATATTTGAGACATCTGCTGCATAAGCCGTCGGAACAAGAGTTCCTAGCGGGGCGATCATTGTAAATAGGATGCTCGCTATATTTAAGTAAGCGAGTAATTTGAAACGTTTCAGTGCTTTAATCATGGGGTCAAGGTGAGGTTATGAGGAAATATGTATATATATGAATTTTAAATAAACTATTACTATTCAATATAGCCCGAAACCCAGAAAAACCAAGGTCTAGTGACACTAAAACGCCAATATGTCAAAACCTTTTCTTTCCCCATAGACTAGCCAAAAACGGGTAGTCGGCCGAAAACTAGTCAAAACGGCCTCTTTCAGTTAGTGCAAAACGAAAATCGCTATTTTTGGCAAAAGTATATTCTTTAAAAACAATCGCCGCACAAAACTTCCGGTTTTTGTAAATACCCAAACCACCTTTCTCCAAAAAAACATTATTTAACGCACGTCAAACCAGGCCAGCACTAAAAACAAAAACAGATCTCTCCTTATAAAGGAGATTCCTCTTCCGCCTACCCAAGACATCCAAAAAACCAAGAAACAGTACAAAACAAGGCAAGGGCAAAACCCGCCTACCCAAAGACACAACATATCAACAATATGTCACCGACTTTTTTGAAACAAAATGATTTTTTTACAGTTATACACAGCGAAAATTTCAAAAATTAATTTGGCTTGAATAAGGGCAAAAACGGAAGAAAAAGGCGCTCGTAAGTAGAGAAAAACTTGAAAATTTGCATGCAGTTATCTGCAGCAATAAGCGGAAAAGTGTTGACCACGACTACACACTTTGATAAATTCCTTGTCAGTAGAGGCACGCAAGCGCCTTACATTAAAATTAAATAAAAAAGTGCAGTAACGAGCAAGAGTAAGAGAAAAAGTTAGAGTAAGAGATCGAGTACACAATCGTATACCTTATATATACAGTCCGAAATTTAGATCTTTGAAAACTGGGAGAAGTGAAATTAAGCCCGACAGGGCTAGTAAAAAAATAAAAGATCCAAAGGGATCACATGATGCTCGAAAGAGCTATTACTTATATTAACTATGTTTAATTGGTTAGCTGTGTACGAAAGGCACGGCTAAACCCCAACCTGAAACTGCGCTAATCAATAAAACTTTAATATATATACTTTCTATTAAATATTTCCTTAACCAAAAATTATGGAAAGACTAAGAAAAGTAATTGCGTCACTTGGAGTGGTAGCAATTCTTTCAACGCTGATGGTGACTTCTGTTGCCAATGCTGACTGGTGGGACACTTACGTGGACGAACTAGTTACTGCAGGTGTACTAGACTCAGCTGATGATTACCGTGCTGGTGACAAACTCACTAGAGCGGAACTAGTTGAATTTGCAGTTGATGCATTCAGCTTAGAAGGAACAAC
>JABJOK010000063.1 GCA_018664365.1 Candidatus Peregrinibacteria bacterium
AAAATTCCAAAAATTACCAATGGTACTGTCCAAGAAACATGCTCAGTTATAAATCCCCACACAATACCAATCATCTCTTCAAAAAAACTATCCTTAGCATCATCAAAGATCCAGGAAGTCTTAAAGGCAAAAAATTGATAGAAGATATACCAGGCTCCAACCGTTGTCGTGAAAAGGGCAGGTAAGAACCCAAACCACCTTATTAGGCTCTTATGGCTCTGGGTGTAACCCCACGATTCAGCAATTAACTTTCGGTAATCCATACAAGGAATTTTAATACTCACAGGATTAAAGTCAATTATTTTTAAACGATTGACTCATGTCTACTTTCCTCTTATAGTAGAGAAAATCTCAGTATCGTATTTTGTTATGACAGGAAAAAGCCACACACAAAGAATTAAGTTCAAAGACAATGGGTTTACCTGGATTTCAGTAAACCACCCAGGTGAAAAAGAATTGGCTTCACTTCGTAGGCAATATAAATTTCACCATCTTGATCTAGAAGATTGTTTGTCTGAAATTCAAAGACCAAAGATTGATGACTATGACGATTACCTGTTTATAGTTTTACATATTCCAGTTAAGAAAGGGAAAAGGAAAGAGGTTAAAAATACAGAGTTAGACATATTTATAGGTCAAAATTTTGTAATTACTCTTCATAATGATAATCCTACTATCAATAAAGTCTTCGCAAACTGTAAGAAAAAGAAAAAAGAACGTGAGGAATACCTAAGTAAGGGAAGTGGATATTTCTTATATATGATTATTGATGATCTTTTTGAAGAAGGATTCCCGCTAATAGATGATCTTACAAAACAGCTAAGTGAAATGGAGAATGAGGTATTTAATTATGACTACTCAAAAGACAGACTAAAAGACATCCTATTTCTAAAAAAGGATATCATTAACTTTAGACGTATCATTATGCCTCAACGTGCAATTATTGCGCAGCTTGAGCATAAGAACAAAAAGTTCCTTCCTGATAATTTGGACATATATTTTGACGATATAGTAGATAAGATAGAAAAGCTGTGGAACAACCTCGAAAATCTTGCAGAATTGGTGGTTTCGCTTCATGAAACTAATGAATCGATCATTTCTCACAACACTAATAATGTTATTAAGGTACTCACACTTTTTTCAGTAGTGATGCTTCCTTTAACATTTATTACAGGATTTTATGGAATGAATATTGATGCGCTTCCATTTGCACATGGGGACTCATCATTTACAATTATTACAGGGATAATAGTAGGAATAGCACTGCTCATGATCGGCTTTTTCCGCTACAAAAAATGGTTATAACGTAAAAAAAGTTAGTTTTTGGCTTGTCAAAAACGAGAAAGATATGTAAAATTTTCTCTGCTAAAAAAAATTCAATATTTCACAGATAAACAAACATGAAACGCGACAAGAAAAAGAAATTAATGGGTAAGTACGGATCACACGATGGTGATACTGGATCATCTCAAGTGCAGGTTGCAGTTCTAACTCAAAGAATCAACGAACTATCAAAACATCTTGAAACACATCCAAAAGATGACCACTCAAGAAGAGGGTTACTTGGACTAGTGGGAAAAAGAAGAAAGCATTTGAACTATCTTCGACTTCACAAGAAAGATGATTACGAGCAACTTCTAAAAGAGCTTAAATTACGAAAGTAAAGATCCTTAAAAATTAATCGCCCAATGGAACTTAAATCTTAAGTAACAAGGTCGAGGGCATTACTTTAATGATTTCAACCTTGTAACTTTAGGAATGGTTCCCTTTGGGTTTATATAAAATCTTATAACCCATCCAAATTATGGAACCAAAAGAAATGAAGATGGATCTCGCAGGACGCGAGCTCAAGATCGCCTCTGGCCCTATTTCAACGTACGCCAGTGGATTCGCAGTTATTTCCTTAGGAGAAACTGTAATTATGGCTAATGCAACAATTAGCGAAAAAGGAAAAGAAGGTGCCAGCTGGTTTCCAATGTTCGTAGATTACGAAGAGAAGATGTACGCAGCAGGGAAAATCAAAGGAAGTCGTTTTATCAAACGTGAAGGACGTCCTTCAGAGAATTCAGTTTTGATTTCTCGTCTTATTGATAGACCAATGCGCCCACTATTTCCAAAAGGAACAACAAATGAAGTTCAGATCATCTGTACTGCTTTGTCAGCAGATCTAGAAGTTGATCCAGGAGCTACAGCAATCAATGCTGCCTCAATCGCACTTATGCTTTCAGGAGCACCTTTCGAAGGTCCTGTTGGAGCAATAAGAATGGGGTATTTTAACGATGAGATCGTTGTGAATCCTACATATGAACAATGTGCAGAAGGAAAGCTGAATTTAGTAGTTGCAGGAACGCCTGACGCAATCACTATGGTAGAAGCTGCAGCAAACGAAGTGTCTGAAGAGATAGTTCTTCAAGCTCTGGAAGTTGCACACAAATATATTAAGGAGATCTGCCAGCTTCAATTAGACTACGTGAAGCAATTTGAAATTAAACCAATAGAGCTAACAGTTGTTGGCGCAGACGAAGATCTAGTTGCAAAGATAGCAGGAATGGTAACACAGGAAGAACTAGATGGTATCTCTGGAACAACTAAGATGGAGGTTAAGGCAAAGATTCACGCAATCGAAGAAAAACTTTTTGAAAACTTTAAAGCAGAACTAGAAGCTGACGAGGTTTCAGAAGGCCAAATCGCCGATATTCTAAACTCTCTCATGGAGAAGAATATGAGAAAGAATATTTTGGAAAAAGAAATTCGTCTTGATGGAAGAAAGACTAATGAAATTCGTCCAATTACTTGTATTCCAGATGTGCTACCACGTACACACGGTTCAGTAATTTTCCAAAGAGGAGAAACTGCATCTCTATCAATCACTACACTGGGTGGTCCTGGTGATGCACAGATTGTGGACACAATGGAGGCAGACGTTACAAAACGTTACTTCCACCACTACGCCTTCCCACCATATGCTACTGGAGACATCAAGCCTCTAAGAGGACCAGGTAGACGTGAGATTGGACATGGAGATCTTGCAGAAAGAGCACTTATTCCAGTTCTTCCAGATGAAAAAGATTTTTCATACACAATGTGGGTAGCTTCTGAAATTATAAGATGTAATGGATCAAGCTCAATGGCTTCAGTTTGTGGATCAACACTTTCTCTTATGGCTGCAGGTGTACCAATCAAGCGTCCTGTTTCAGGAATCGCTATGGGACTCGTTATGGATAAGGAATCTTCAGACTACAAGATACTTTCAGATATCCAAGGAATGGAAGACTTTGCTGGAGACATGGACTTCAAAGTAACTGGTACAGAAGAAGGAATCACAGCTCTTCAAATGGATATTAAGGTAAAAGGACTTTCATTAGACCTTCTTCGTGAAGCTCTAGCTCAGGCTAAAGAGGGACGTCAGTTCATCTTGGATAAAATGCTTGAGGTTATTCCAGAGCCTAGAAAAGAAATGTCAAAATTCGCACCACTAATCATGAACTTGGTAATCGATCCAGACATGATTCGTATTGTAATTGGTAAGGGTGGAGAAACTATCCAGAAGATTACTAAGGAATGTGAAGTTGAGATGGACATTGCAGATGAAGGAATCGTAACAATCACTGCACCAGACCAAGAAAGAGGTCAAAAAGCAATTGAGTGGGTAAAGAAACTTACTTACCTTCCAGTTGTTGGAGACACTTTTGATGGAAAAGTTGTAAAAGTAATGGACTTCGGAGCATTTGTAGAATTCTGTCCTGGAAAAGAAGGACTAGTTCACATCTCAGAACTTGCAAACGAAAGAGTAAACAAAGTTGAAGACGTAGTTAAGGAAGGAGATCCAATTAAGGTTAAACTTATGAAGCTCGACGACCAAGGACGTTACAACCTTTCACACAAAGCAACTCTTGGAGGAGGATCTTCTGCTCCAAAAGAAGACAAGAAAGATGGAGAAAAGAAATCTGACGACGCAGAAGTTGCAAAACAAGGTTCAAAAGGAGAAAGAGTAGAAGGAACAACATCTGTTAGAAAGGTGTAAGCATAGAACAATCAAGGAAAGGGCGTCTTAAAAAAAGGCGCCCTTTTTAAATAATCAAAAATCGCATAAACTGTACGCATGGGAAAAAGGAAATCATTCAAAAATCAGAAAAAGGAAAAAGTGAACAAATACGACAATCTCTCTAAGCCTGAGGCTGAGTTTGATTTTCATGATAGAGGAGTCCTTACTTCCAGTGACATGAAGAAAATGGCAGACGAATTCCTCAGCGAGGCTAGAGATAGAAATCTTACGAAAATATTATTCATAACAGGAAAGGGACTTCATTCAAGAAATGGAATGCCAGTTATAAAACCTTTTTTAAGGAAATATCTTGAAACACTTCCTTTTGTTCTTAGGGTTTACGAGGGACGTCGAGATCGTGGAGGGGCAGGTACGCTCGAAGTAACTCTAAGCTTTTAAGCCTGTCGATCTGGAGAATTTTCAAGGAAAGTTCTAACGAAGTTTCTTGTAACACTTGGATTAAGGGGATCACCAAATGGATAACGACCAAGTTTGAATTTGTTCACACCCCATCTCATAAACTCTTCAATTTGTTCAGGCCTGTGCCAGAGCTGGCCATGTTTTAGTTCAGTGCATCCAGGTGTATAAGGAAACTCAGGATTATGAATTCCCTCAAAATCTTCACGCTCAACTTCTCCCTTATTTTCAGTGTCAATTCCAAGAATATGGAAAAGCACAGGAGCATCCAACATTTGATAGTGCGTAAAACACTTATGCATATCGGCACTCGCACAGTGAGAATTTAAAAGTAAGACCATCTTATGCGCATAGCGAATCCATTCTCTTAAAAACCCAGGAGTTGTATGTTGATTAGTCGGACAGACTGCATCGGCCAACTCAAAAGCTTTGTCATAGGACTGCTTCCCTCTGAACAATCCTTTTTTACCACCGGTAAATCCTACGCACGAAGAAACAACATCGAACGGGTACTTTTCCTGCAAGGCCTCAATCAAATTATCATGAATTACAGTCACCATATTTCTAACCCCATGCTTCTCACCACTTTCTGCCATGCAATCTAATATCATCCTTTCAGATTCAAATCGCCCATCATTTAAATCGATCTCAGCATCTGGAGGAAGTCCCACCCCTCCATTCATTGCTAACATAAAGGGCATTCCCGCCTGGTTGAAAATTGGAACATTCTCTTCAAAACTCCTTGTGGTTAGATTAGATTGTCTACCACCACCAAGAACACCAGGATCTCCTTCATAAGGAATAAGAACCAAGTTCACGCGATCGCCAAAGTTTCTACGCAAATCCTCTTGAAGCTCTTCAGCAGCTTGAACAACAGGAATTGCACAGAAATACTGAGTATACCCTCCATCCTGCGCCCCAAATTCAATGTATAAGTCCTTAGACATGC
This sequence comes from Candidatus Peregrinibacteria bacterium, assembly GCA_018664365.1. GTDB lineage: Bacteria > Patescibacteriota > Gracilibacteria > UBA1369 > LOWO2-01-FULL-3 > JABJOK01. The sequence continues at coordinate 5,412 of JABJOK010000063.1, forward strand.
GAAAATTTATAAGTGGCGATTATACAATTCAAGCGTCATAAAGTCAACGGGTCAAAGAAGTTGACCACCTCACTCAACCAAACTATATTATGGGCACACTAAAAACCTTTGCGGGTATAGTATAATGGCTATTACGGCTGGTTGCCAATCAGCAGATACGGGTTCGATTCCCGTTACCCGCTCCAAGTTAGAACCAAGAAAACCCTCTCTACAAAACAAATAGAAGGAGTTTTCGATTTTAGGGGTATCTAAATAAAGAAGAAGCTGATTATCAGTACAGGCCTACCTCGTCCTCCTTCTACGATCCTCTGCTGCTTTAACATCAGGATCTTCTTTAAGATAATATGGCAATAAAGAGAAAACAAGATGACTATTATAACGTGCATTCAAAGCTAATATTGCCATTTTCTCATCCTGAAGGAATTGATTTATATACTTCCATGCATAGCCATTATGAGATACAGCTAGTTCCGCAAGTTCTCTATTCATACTCAACCTTCTTGAAACTTTATCAATATCACAAGAGCTGCCACTCTCAATTGTCATCTTTACAACTTCATAATCATCTCTCAATTCTCTAGAAATCTGCGCTAATGGAATTTTTCCCCCAGCAGCTAATATATAATCTTTATTTCCCCTCAATCCACGGGGAACAGGGCTCTGTTTATCCCCTCCATACCATCCTGAACCTGCTACAGCTAAACCATTGCGAGTATTTTGTACTCGTCCACGAATTTGGGCATTCGTAAGGCCAGAAGTCTTTCGGTATTGCCTTTTCATATATTCAGGTAGACATCCCTCAGAAACCCACTTTTCTGCTTTGTCTGAAAGCAGAAAAGTTTTGTCATGTAAATATGTTTGTAACCTGCGAATTGCTTCTGGAAATGGCTCTTGTAAAACAGGAGGGAAGCAGGTCAATCCTCCAACTTTGGCCAATTTCCTGCATTCAGCAAGTTCACGTTCACATGTCACAATAATACTATTCATAGTTTCCTGTCTGATTGCGTGAGCCAATCCCTTATGATTACCATCCAAAAGAATATGAGTTCCTCCTAGCGCAGCAAGGATTCTTAACCTTATTGCGTAGCGCTCATTTAATGCTTCCATGTCGATTACATCCAGTGGAGTCACCAATACAGGAGGTATAGAATCTTTCGCGCCTGCAGAAATCATATGACTATAAATCTCCAAAATTGAGACATTATATAAGTCACTTGATTCAACAATAATTCTATCTGCTGGTAATTGTGTTTGTTCCATGCGTAAATCAAAGGCAGGCACTATGCCGACAGAAGGCCTTTTTGTCAACAAGCCATGGGAAGAAATGAACTGGATTTACAAAAAAAAGTTCTAACATCCTCCAATGTGGAGCTCCATTGCTTTGAAGAAGGAGCTTCAGCGACTGATTGAAAAGGAATGGGCGGAGTATCTCGAACAAAGTGAGAGGCGCCCGCTCCAAGGCCCCAAAAGAGGGCTTAAAAAAGCATTCTTCGAAGACATAAGCCTTATGGTGCTATTCGGAGATTCACAATGTTAGATGGAAGGTTTATTTACTTAACATGGACCTAAAGCCTTTATCTATGCTATAATACAAGGATTAAAAAACATAACCATGGAGAGTACAGAGATAAAAAATAAAAAAAGAGACATACTATGAGAATTATAGATCCATTAGAAAGCAGTGAAACAACTCCAGAAGAAATCCAGGAAATGGCTGATGAACTAGCATCTATTATTGAAGGTGCATATCCTGAAATGCAAAATGGGAGTATTGCAAATCGTCTAAAAGTATCAGATAAATTGCTAGAATCATTAGGAGATGAAGCAGGGTTATCAGAGTACTTAGCAAACGAGGAAGACTATCTTATTTTAATGATCACTATGGGGAGAGAAGCTTGTGCCCCGCTTATTAATGCTAGCGAAAAGCTAAGAGAAAAAGGATTAGATGATGTAAAAGGAAGTGCGGCTAGGGATAAAATGAATATCATTCGAAGTAGATTTCTAGCAATATTTCTAGAGCAAAAGTACGGAAGTGAGGAGTCACTACGAATGATGAATAAAAAGTTTAGAGAAAGAGTGATGATGCAAATGCACATGCAGGGAGATGTCTCACCAGCATTTTTACTCAAACTTTCCAGGGAAGAAAGGGCGGCTATGCCTGATTCCTCCGATAATAACTCTGAAGAGGTGTCAGGGCTTACTGAAGATTTAAATGCAGCGATACTTGCAAGAGTTGAAGTCGGTGCTAGAGAAAAAACTTCTGGTGCAGATGATAGAATTGTGAATAGGGCTGTTGACGATGCAAAAGCTAGGATGTCTAATTTACCTAGTAATGTAGATAATAATCTTCCGCATATACTAGATGGCTGGGAGAGCTTTCCAGCGAGAGTATTGCATTTTGATAATCTTCCAGCTTAAAAGCAGTAGAAATACCTCCAAAAAGTCATAACGTTCTTCAATGTGGACCTCCCGAAAAAAGCGGCATCAAGCCAGCCCTTTTGTTCTCACTGTTTATTGACATGATGTCAGAAAAATATTATAAATACAGGCAAATGAAACCGAAGATAGGAGAAAAATTAGAAGGGTATGATCCGACGATTCCAGCAGAAAACCAAACAGTAATGTTTGGTAATGTTAAATTAACTGCAACAAATCAAAGAACGAGCACTGTTCTATGGGAGTTTATTCCCCCTGAAAGCAAAGTAGTTCCTATTAGACCAAACTCTCCAGATATTCCACACAGAGCAATTTTAGGTATATCCGTATTAACTAGAGGAGGCATCATCCGAAGCATTCGAAGATTTCCAATAAAAGATTACAGCTAAGTAAACAGAATTCCATGCCATACTCAAGCCTTGGACAAGGGCTTTAAAGATCAAAAGACATTCATCGTCTAGATCTCAATAAATAGCATCAACCATTTAGCACCAATACTAAGTTTGACAAATGCTTTCCCCCGTGTTACTTTCGCGGTGTCAAACATCTTGTTTTCCATAAGTGAGCATAGTCGAGTTCATGTTTAGGTAATCAATATTTGATACTTTATCAATTTTCTTAAACATTTCACTATGCAAGAAGGAAAAATTACTCGAATTATGGAAAAAGGGTTCGGATTCATCTCTCGAGAGGGAGAAGAAAAAGACCTATTCTTCCATTCTAACGAGCTTGTAGATGTAGAGTTTAACGACCTTAAAGAAGGAGACATGGTAACTTTCGAAGTTGCAGATGGTCCTAAAGGTCCTAACGCTGTGAAGGTAAGCCTAGTTGCTTAATTCCATCTTACAAAATCAAACAAGAAAGGCCTCTATTTATAGGGGCCTTTTTTGATAAGCATTATTAATGTATCCTCCCTGCGGCATATTTCTTGAACTGATTTTATGGCCACCATATTGCAAATTAATGAATTATCTAAATCCTACGGAGCACAGGTGATTTTGGATAACGCCGACTTAGCAATTAGTGACAAACAGAAGATTGGCGTAATTGGTAGAAACGGTGCAGGAAAATCCACTCTCTTCAAAATCATTGTGGGCGATGAAGACTATGATTCAGGAGAAGTATGTATCCATGATGGGACTAGGATTGGCTATTTGACGCAGCATAGTGAGTATGAAGATCATGAAAGCGTGATGGACTTTTTGATGAGATCAAGCGGGAAGCAAAATTGGGAATGCGGAAAAGTGGCAGGAGGATTTCAGATAAAAAACGAGATGCTAGATGAAAAGGTAGTTTCATTAGCTGGTGGATATCAGATGAGAGTTAAATTGATTGCTATGCTTCTGAAAGAGCCTAATCTGCTTCTTTTAGATGAGCCTACCAACTATTTGGACCTTTCAACCCAGATACTATTAGAAAATTTCTTAAAAAACTATAAAGGAAGCTTCCTTCTAATTTCTCACGACAGGGAGTTCATCAAGAGAACTTGCAGTGAGACTATGGAGATAGACCAGGGTAAGACAACGCTGTTCCCCCGACCAATTGAGGAATACCTAGAATACAAGGAAGAGCAACTTTTGATGATTGAAAAACAAAACGTGAAGGTAGAACGAAAGAAAAAGCATCTCCAGAAGTTTGTGGATAGATTTGGAGCTAAGGCCAGCAAGGCATCGCAGGCACAATCAAAAATGAAGCAAATTGGAAGGCTGAAGACTATTGAAGTTTTACATCCTCTAAGCACCACCAGGATCAATATTCCTAAGATTGAAGAAAAAAAGGGGATAGCCCTAGAGTTAGAAGATCTTGAAATAGGATACGGGGATAATTCAGTGGCTCAGAAAATAAATTTAGATATAGAAAGAGGGCAAAAAATTGCAGTACTGGGAGATAATGGACAGGGAAAAACTACATTACTAAAGACCATTGCCGGTGAGATAGAAAAACTTTCAGGAGCATACAAGTGGGGACACAATATTAATATTGCATACTATGCACAGCATATCCCTGCGACCTTAAATATAGATGAGACTGTGAAGACCTATTTGAAAAGAGTTTCACCATCAGATGTTTCAGAGCAGGAGATATTTGAAATGGCAGGAAATTTTTTGTTTAAAAATGAGGCACTAAAAAAGAGAATTCCGGTTTTAAGTGGAGGAGAAAAGGCAAGGCTCTGCTTGGCCAAAATCCTACTACAAAAGAATCATGTGATTTTACTAGATGAGCCTACCAATCACTTGGATTTCGAGACAGTTGAGGCGCTAGCGCTTGCTCTTAAGGAGTCGGCAGTAACAGTAATATTTGTGAGTCATAACCGTACATTTGTGGAAATTGTGGCAAGTGGAATCGTCGAAGTGAAAAACGGTGAGGTCAAACGCTATAACCATAACTATGAAGAGTACGTTTATCATCTTCAAAAGAATATTGAGGAAGACCTAGGTATATGTGATGAGCCAAAAACAAACATAGAAAAGGAAGAACAGAAGGAATTAAGGAAAAAGATTAAGGAGAGAAAAAAACAGATGAGAACATTGGAGAATGATATAGAAAAATTGGGGGAAGAAAAAACATCACTATTAAAGTGGTTTGAGGATAATTTTAGTAAGTTCTCTGAAGACAAAACTACAAGGCTAGCAGAGGTTGAAAAGGAGATCACAAAGAAAGAAGAAGAATGGATGGAGCTGGAAGCATTGAATGAGGAAGGATAAAATTGAAAAACTAGGGCTTATGCCCGTATAATTCAAATATGCAGAAAAAATACGAGTCACTTATATTCGATTTGGACGGAACGCTATGGGACGCTTGCCCTATTACAGCAGAAGCCTGGAATGGGAAATTGCATGAACTTGGATTGGAGGGGGAGCTAACAGGCGATGATATTCGCTCAGTTGCAGGACTTCCACAACAAGTTTGCATACAAACACTACTTCCGGAACAGATGAAGCAAAATCCAGATCTAATTGCTGAACTGACTCTTTCAGAACAGGCTGCCATTAAAGAAAAAGGTGGAGAACTTTTTGAGGGAGTAGCAGAAGGAATCAAGGATTTATCAAAGGAATACAATCTTTTCATTGTAAGTAACTGCCTTGAGTGGTATTTAAAGCTATTTTTTGAAAGATTTAAGCTTAAGGAATATTTCACTGACTGGGATTGTGTAGGTATATCTGGCCTTCCAAAGTCAGAGATGATCAAAAACCTAATAGAAATGCATCAATTAAAGAGCCCAGTATATACTGGAGATACACTAGGGGATGAAGAAGCATCCCAAGGAGCTGGAATAGATTTCATCCATGCCGAATATGGATTTGGTAGAGCAAAAAATCCTCAAGAAAGCTTCAATTCATTTATCGAATTAGCGGAATTTTTCACCAAATAGAAACGGCAATATTTAACCTAAGGCCTGCGCCTTGACAGATGTGAGGTGCATGATATAATTAACCTTAATGATAATACTTCCTCGAGGGGCCTAGAAACGTAGATAGCATAAAAAAGTAAAATGACCACAACTCCTAGAGAAGATGGCACTACAGAGGGACAGCCTATAGCAGAGGTTGTGGCTGCAGTGGATCCGGCAGTAACAGTCCAAAACAGCGCCATTAGAAACGATACTGGATCAGAAGCTGTTGAAACATTGGATAAGCTAACTGCAGATGCCTCCCTAGAAGAAATGGCAGAAAGAATTCCAGAGGTAGCAGCAATGTTCGAAATGGATCAACGAAGTGATTACCATAGTTTAGTTCTTGATGCTCATACTCGTGAACTAGGAAGAAATTTATTAGAAGACCCCTTTATAGCAAATCATCCTAAGAGGGATTTTATTGCATTAGCTGGAAAATTGCACGATACAGGCAAAACATCTCCTAATGGGCAACAAATTCACCCGCGTGACCCTGAAAAAAGGCAGTATGTAGGACATGCAGATGTGAGTGCAAGAATTGCATCTAGAGTGATTGATGAACATTTTGTAGGAATAAATGAAGAAGACAAGGCTCTAATAGTAGGCCTAGTTAGTCTGCACGCAGCAGCTCTTACATTAGTGAAGAATTTTTCTGAAAATAATGAACCAAATGGAAAGAATCTAGGTGCATATGATAGGTTTGTTGCAAAAGTAGAAGCTATTCCAATCAGCATGAGCTTAGAGGAAAGAATGAAAATAGTATTCGCGATTAATAGAGCAGATAAGTTAGGAGGCTGGAATTCAGAGAGCCCAGAAGATGATCCAAAGGTGCAGGAAATAAAAGAGAGAGCAGCACAAATGCTTGAAGGGCTAGAAGAGCTACACAAGGCTCTACCTACTTTAATCGAAGCCATTAATAAAAGAAGATTAGGAAAGAAAGAAAATGATGAGAAAGTTCCAAAGGCAGAAAGAAAAGGTGACACTGGGGCAGGAATCAAGTACGACAAATCAACAGGTGAATATAGTGTAGTGGGTTCACGTTTATCTAAGAAGAAAAAAATGGCTACAGTATTAAGTCCTGCACAAACAGACCTAGTCATACAAAATTTAGACTCTCTAGGAGTTCCACCACAGCAACAAGGGGTATTCGAAAAGGCTCTTAGAGAAGGAGGTTTAGCAGGATTAGGTAAAGCAAGATTGGGTAAATATATCGGGGCAGTAAAAAGATTGGTTTCTGAACAATAATTATGGGGACAATAGGATCACCACATCTAAAAGAAAACGAAGTTACATTACCTCTCCAAGAGAGAAGCATCAATTTGGATGGAGATTATCAGGATTACACATATATAATCCCTATTCCTCTTGAGCAGATACGCGACAAGCTGAATCTTCCAGAAATAGTTAACCTAGAGGAGGGGGCCTTCAATAGAAAAAACGAATTTCATGTGACAGTATTAGGATTTCATACACAAGAATTAATACGCCAGAAGATTGCAGAGACTAAATCACCACAACAATCCGTCACTGAAATAAATAAAGCACTATCAGAAATTGATTTCTCATTCACGCTACTCCCTGAAAGTCTGAAATTAGTTAGGAATCTTCAATACAATCCTAGCGCAGTAAGAAATAGACAGGGAGCTGAGCAGTATGAATCAGAATATACCATAGCTATAGATGTAGATATGCCAGGAATGCAGGAGTTTTATCAAAAGATGGGAAGACTAGGAATTGATCTAGGAGCACCATGCACTCACATAACCCTCTATATAAAAGGCAATGGAGACGCAACAGGATTCGGAATAGCAATGACAGATCTAGCAAAACAATAAACAGGCGAACAATTTCCACATGTTGAATTGAAGACACTTTCAATTGAGGAGATAAATAGCGATCATTAAAGATTTTTTTGCTCAAAAAAAGGTCAATACCAACAGGTAGCAGACATAATAACTACTCCGGGTCATTTCCTTACATCAGCTATTAAGCTTCATCAACCCCCACCTCTCTTCTCAAAATCACCAATCCTCTCTTATAGTATTGATCAATTAGGTTATTCATTTTACGTAACTGAGTTGCCCCTTCGCGCAGACCCTTTGGAAGCTTAGCAATATCAGTTTTCGATATGGCGGGACTAATAGTGACTCCATCAGGCAAATCGCCTTTTTTCATTCTCAAGACAAGCTTTATCGCTTCAGAATATGTATCTCTAAACCACTGTGCATCAGGATTAGATGCAATTTCCATTGCAATTTGCACTGAAGTTTTTTTGGAGACTTTTCCCAAGACAACTGTAGGAATGACGTCTAGAATTTTTTGACGCATTGTTGTTGAATGTCCAAAGCTATGTCCCTCAGCAGTAGTTGAATTTCCTATAAGGTAATCATGCATGGCCTGAGACAAAGCCCACTGGGACTCTGATCTATAGAGTGTTCCATTAAGGTCTGAATCTGGAGATGCCATGATGTCATCTATGACTTCACTGTGGGAACGTTTTGACCGTATATATTGTACCAGTTGATGGTAAACACCCCTTAAAAGATATGCCTCAATTCTCATCCTATCCTCTGGAAAATTAATTTCATTTGGTTCCACCAATTTTTCCATAATTTTAAGAGTGAAAGCCTGAACAACATCATTCGCAATATCATGCTTCATTACACTTGGATAAGACTTAAGATTTCTAAGAAGGGTTGCCTTTGCTTTTTCCTGAAAATATCTAGAGAACAGAACTGTTGCAACAGGGTGGTTTTGACTATCTGAACTGACCATTCTTAAATATTCATCCCCCATAGCATCACCACTACTTTTTTGATCTTCACCTGGAGACTCTGTGCTATCTTCTGAAGCACTTAGTGTATCGACAGTTTGCTGCCAAACATTATCACGCAAGTTTTCAGCATCAACCCTATAGCTTAGGGCCATTTCTTCAAGCTGCCTTCTTTCGTTCAAGGAAATCACTCCATCTCTTTCAAGTTCAGCAAGATTACAGTCAACCGCAGTTAGACATAGTCCTCCACCAGAAAGCATTTCAGTGCTATCTTCCTCCCAAGCTGCCATGATTTGACTAGCTCCATCAGGATCCGATAATCGGCCATTACCGACTGAATCAAGAACTCTTTCATATACTCGCATTCTCATACGCAAAGAATGGTCTAGTGCCGCTGTAGCTCCGAGTATTGAGGCAGTATTCGCGCGACGTCGATGCTCCTGACTTCTTCTAGATCGCACAACCCTAGTATGGTCTCCTTTATCAATCAATGATGGTTTGGACCCGGATTTTCCTGAATCAAGTCTATCCCAGTCTACGGTCGCAAGTGAACTATGCATGGTGAATATAAATTATGAAGCCAGGATAATAACACCTGTCACTAAATGTGTCAAGGCAGTCATAAGGGGCAATTACATAACGATCCTAACTAAACTTCTTTCCACCTAACAGGAACCTTCCCTTGTTTTTCAAGATACCTATTAGACTCACTGAAGTGTTTGCAGCCAAAGAATCCGGCGTGTGCAGACAATGGAGATGGATGTGGGGCCTTAAGGATAAGGTGCTTAAACCCATCAATAACTTCTCCCTTATTTTGTGCGTATTTTCCCCAGAGCATAAAAACAAGTCCCTCACGGTTTTCTGACAAAGACTTAATAGCTGCATCCGTAAATTCCTCCCACCCCTTTTTCTGGTGAGAGCCGGCCATGCTAGCCTTAACAGTTAAGGTTGCATTCAAAAGTAAAACTCCCTGTTTAGCCCAGTTTTCTAAAGTACCTCGATCACGGGGAATCTTCACTCCCAGGTCACTCTCTATCTCCTTATAGATATTAACCAATGAAGGAGGCAATTGAACTCCATCATTCACAGCAAAGCAGAGGCCATTAGCCTGGCCAGGGCCGTGATATGGGTCCTGTCCTAATATAACTACTTTCACCTTTTCAAAGGGGCAGTAATCAAAGGCTCTAAAGATATTTGCTGGCGGGGGATAAGTAGGCCCTTTTTTGTATTCATCACGTACAAATTTTGTTAGTTTACCAAAATAGTCCTTCCCAAATTCATCCTCCAAATATTTTTTCCAAGATTTATCAATATTCACATTCATGGCTCCGATTCTATCACGCGGCTACTTCTACACACAAGAATCCAGCATCGCTATCGTTTGGATTTGGATTTGCATCTGGCATTACAATAATACAATCCTGCGGAGCAACAATTTCGCCATCATCATTATGAGCAAAAACCTCACCGGCATTAAGCTTCATATGAGTTTCAACATCTCTAGAGAATCTGAATCCCTTAGAAGGATCTATCTGCGCAATAGTCTTGTAGTGCACACTTGGGGCCTCTCTAATAACTTTCTCATCCAGTTCCTGGCCGTAAGGCATCTCTCCAACAGTTTCAATACCAAACTCTTTAAACAGCTCTCTAATATGAAATAAAGATCTAAAAACAGCTTCATTTGATTGATGATTCCCTGCCTCAATTAAAAAACCACTAACATCGTATCTACTTGTTAAATCTGGAAGCATTCCAGCAATATGACGGCGACTATACCTCATATAAAAATCATAAATAGGAGGCAGCCACTCAGGGAAGTGTTTTGCATTGTTGTATACAACGGCTTGCATATCTCCAACACTAACAGAATGAAGATCCATAACTGCAGCGAGGTCATCCCTTATTTGCCACATATAGTGCATTATTTCTCTAGATCTATTCCCCTCAATATTGTCCCTCTGAGGACCTTCGATAAATGTTCTATTAAGGTTTTCATCTAGAAATCTCATATTCTGAAGATAAGCCTCAGGATTTCCTAAAATAAAACTAACTGATCCCTTAGCGATTTTTAGCCTAGACTCCTCAATAGCTCTCATCACCTCTACAGAAGCTTCAACTCCTCCGCGTTCATTTCCATGAATACCACCAAAAATAGCCACATGAGGCCCATCATGCTCCCCCTCATGTCTAACAATATGATCAATCCCAGCATTAGATCTTTCCTGGAAAAATTTTGCATGCGACTGATGCATTGCGATGACCTCCTCTTGTGTAGGCGCTAATATAGCCATGTCTGCTCAAATAAAATAGAGAGAATCCTACTTTAAATACAACAAATACGCAAGTTACATGGCTGCCCTAATAGAATGCCTAAGGTCAACAAACTCATCATAGTCATAGAAGAAGAGCATTTTCTCCTCCCAAATAGAATCACCCAATGGTTTTTCTCTGACAACAAAATATGCAAACGACTCCGCAATATCTTCACCCAAATCAGTAGCAGCATAGTCATTTACAAATTGCTCCTCATGATCAAGGTAAAAGGTATAAAGCGCATCGTAGTATTCATCATCATCAAGGATATACTGGATCTCATCCCATTCACCATAGATATCAGTCCAAAAATCTTCATAAAAAGCAGTAATATAAGAGTCTTCATCAGCACATCCTTCACGAATAAACACGCCGTCACATGCCTCGAATGCAGTATTGTATTCTTCCTCAGTATACCAATCTACAGGTTCAACCTGCTCAATAGTTAAAGTTAAAAGATGTCCAAATTCATGAATCAAAGTATAGGTTAATCCGTATGTGTCACTACTATCTGCATAAAGCTCGCCATCAATAAACGCATCTTCAATATCAACGTTTAACGCCCATTCATCCCTAATTGGAGTTTCATTTTCATCATAATATAAATAGCTATCTACCATTGCCAGTGTTCCATCAGACCCATCAGTAAAAATGATGAATTCGACCAAGTTCTCTCGATACTCGTACGGAATCATCGCAGAAAAGTAGTCCCAAATTTCTTGATGTTCAACAGTTCCGTTACCACTAACAAGGCTAATATCATCTTCATTAATAGAATAAGTTGCGAAGGTTTCATCGTAGACAACGTCTTCATAGTAAAAATTATAGTCGTTATAATTTTCGTTATAGCTATAATCGACCTCTCCTCCATAAAATTCTTCTGGAAGAATCTGATCCAAGGTATCAATATTGACTAACCAATTTACAAAATAGGAGATCTCTCCGCGCTTAACCTTATATCCCGCAGCATCATTTGAATTGAAATAATACATTCCAAGATCTTCAGAATAATTCAAATACATGTCATACCAGTCATCTCCTGACTCTGGAACTACTTCATCCAAAGCATTGTAAATAATTTTTAAGGCCTCCGGCTGAGTTATGTCATTATCGGGTCCAAAGCTGCCATCAGGATATCCATCCAAAATGCCCTCGTCTTTTGCAAAACACACATAGCTAGAAAACCAATCATCAGCCTTTACATCTGTAAAGCAATCTGAGGAATACTCATCAAATGGACCATAATAGAATCCAGCAATAACCATTTTCGTTAGCTCTGCTCGATTCACCATTTTTCCGGGACGAAAAGTTCCATCGGGATAACCATCTATGACTTCCGAATCATATAAATAGGTTATTGATTCATAGAATCTATAACCATCAATATCTGTTAGATCTGCAAAAGCAGAATTTGAAAATAGAACAAACAAAGAAAGAAAAGCAGCAATTCGAAATTTCATAAGTAGAGATTAATAGCTTTAACCGGGCGTATTATACGGTAAAACTAATTCTTAGCCTAAGAAATTTATTGCGATGGCAATAGCTATTACCTGTGGAAGAGTAACAAGAGGAAGAAAGAACGCTATTTTCCAAGACTTAGTAGTTTCCTTTATTGCTAACATCTCAGTGTAGTCAGTGGAAACTCCTGTCATCAAAAATGCAAAAGAGTTACCAGGTGCTGATGCCCTTGTTAGTATGTCCGCTGCTATAGGAGTAGAACCTTCAGAGCATACTTCCATAATCGTTGCTACAACTAAGGTAAGACCAAGCCCTGCCAGAGTAGGACCAAAAAGAGTTTCAAAGCTTTCAGGTGGTAAAAAGGTTCTAATAGCTGAGGCAAGAATGATACCGAAAAAGATCCATTTTAAAATCATTCTAGAGCCTTTTATTCCATGCCAAAGGGTATTCAATATTGAAGTGGGGTAGTAGTTGGCGGTTCTCATGGTTTTCCATAGCTCATGCCAAAATTTATATCCCTTAGGGATATCTACCTTATTTGGATTAGCAGGAAGAGTTCCCCTTTTAACAAGTTTATCGAAGATAACTCCAGATACAATTGCGATTAGTACAGAAAGAATCAAAAAGGCCAACATCCACCAAAAGCCTACAAGCGCCCAAAGAATAAGAGTTAGAGAAATGGAATTCCATGGACTAGCAATCAGAAATGCCATTACCTGTCCAAGACTAGCACCACGTTCATACAGCTTCATTCCTACTAGTAGAATTCCATGTGAACACATATCGAGCATCACTCCAGCCCCAGTTGCGCGTAGTATCCCTGAAAAAGTCCCGCCCTTACCTAAGGCAGCAATAACAAGCTCTCGAGGAATCTTTGCCAAAATACCAACAAATACAATTCCTATCACAAGCCCCCAGGCCATCTTATTCATTAGCTCAAAGACACTCTGCGAAAAGGCCTCAAGACTTGCAACAGAAGATATCTGCTCAGGAAAGAACAAAAAAGCAAAATAGGAAATAACAACAGGAGTCAGTGCTCCCCATAAAATAAAATCAAACTTTCTCTTCTTACTCTCCGACTTGTTTTTGCAGCAATCTGACATAAATATAAATTATACTATTTTGGTCTTAATAAAATAACTATGCACTAAATCTAAATATAAATCAAAAAAAACTCCCGGGAGAAAGGGAGTAATTGAGTGGCTCGTACTGCTTGAGATGATGCTATCTACGGCCATTTAACTCGTAACATCCTTCTGCAATATCTACGGCCATTTAAAGTGTACCAAATTTATCCACAAATGCAATAGTAAGTTTATAAAAAAACTCACTCTAGGCCCTTGCAATACTTTTTCAATTATGGTATTATATAGATGTTCAAAAACAAAAACAAAGATCATTTACACCATAGGCCTTAAAGATTTCCCTGGAGTGAGCCATGCTTGACTGGTTACAGCCCTTGTGGGTTTCTGTCCGTTTAGTTTCTTTTGATCTTCGGATCTTATGATTCTGAATTTGTTTTCATCTTTAATCTTCGGATTCTAGATTTAAACTTTTGACTTCGTTCTCTATCCTTTTGGATTTAAAACTCTGTCATTTTGGACTCTAACTTTGTAAGATTTGTAGTCTCTCGAGTATGGCTCTCTCCTGGGAAGTACTTGTTCTCTGGTTCGCCAGGGCATACTTTGCCTGTAGTATGTATTGTGAGATACATATTATGAATTAGTTACTTGTAACTATTTCAGACTTTCTATTCCTATTATTCCTTTTGGAACCAATAGAAATCCTAAGTTTTCGCTCTTTTGATTCTATCTTGGACTTTTTATTCTCATTTTTTCTTCGGAATTCATGATTATACTTTCATCCATCTGAATCTTCTGTATGTTTTCAAGCTCATCTCGCGAGAAATCTTTGAAAAAACCCCTTAATTTTATTTCGGGGTTTTTTCTTTTATTTGAAATAGGTTAAAATAGCCACGCAATAACTTACACAATGGGAAAGAAGATTATACCAATTGAAGCATTAGTGATTCTATCAATAGGAGCAATAGCACTAGCAGCATTTATCACTCGTTACAGTTTTTTATGAAAATAGCTGTCCTAGTATCAGGAGGTGTTGATAGCGCAGTTGCTCTTAGGCTTTTGCATGAGCAGGGTCATGACGTAACTGCATTTTATTTGAAGATATGGCTTGAGGATGAGCTATCTTTTTTGGGAGATCACTGCCCTTGGGAGGAGGACTTGGGGTATGTAAGACAAATATGTGAAGAAATAGATATAGAGCTCAAAGTAGTTCCACTTCAGAAGGAATACTTTGAAACAGTAGTTCAATACGCAATTAATGAGGTAAAAGAGGGGAGAACTCCAAATCCTGACGTGATGTGTAACAACAACATCAAGTTTGGCCTATTTGCAGATAATATTGATGACTCATATGACAAGATAGCCAGCGGACACTATGCACAAATAGAAGAAGAAAACGGCACATTTTACTTAAAAAGAACTCCAGACCCAATAAAAGATCAAACATATTTTCTCTGCAATCTAAAGCAGGACCAACTTAGTAGGATTATATTTCCACTAGGTAATATGACAAAAAAAGAAGTACGAGCACTCGCAGATAAATACGACCTACCAAACAAAGACCGCAAAGATAGCCAAGGAATATGCTTTTTAGGGAAAGTGAAATACGCAGATTTTATTAAACACTATCTTGGCACTAAGAAAGGGGACATTATTGAACTAGAGACAGAAGAAAAACTTGGAGAACACGATGGCTTTTGGTATCACACAGTTGGACAGAGAAAGGGATTAAATATTGGAGGAAGGAAGGGGAGTAACGGAAATCCTCTATATGTTGTCAAAAAAGACACAGAAAAAAACATAATATACGTCTCAGACAAATATCACGATGAAGACAAAAGCAGAGACACCGTAAAACTAACAAACTTCAACTGGTTTTCAGGAAAGGCACCAGAAAAAGGAAAACTTCAGGTTAAATTAAGGCACGGCGAGCATATTTACAACTGTGACTTCGCCCTTGAGGACAAGGATCACGCCACAATCAAATTGGACTCACAGGATCAAGGAATAGCCGCTGGTCAATTCGCAGCGATATATGACAACGAAAGATGCCTAGGATGTGGAGTGATATATTAATGAGCGTGTCCAGTCTCTAAAAGTAGCATCAACATCATTACTCCAATCCCCAGTACAAAAGTAATAAACTGAAGGACTCCTTTTTTAAATCCTTGGTGTTTGTGCAATTCTGGAATTAGATCAGAGCCACCAATATAAATAAATGTTCCAGCAGCAAATGGAACAATCATATGAGTGACCTCTTTCGCGTATGCCCCCATCATAAGAGCAATAACAACACCCAAAATTGCAGACAGAGAAACAAGAAAATTAAGTGCAAGGGCCTTACCCTTAGAAAAACCTCCGTGAATCAAAACCCCAAAATCTCCAATTTCCTGAGGGATTTCATGAAGCGCAACAGCCATAGTAGCAGCAAGTCCTACAGGAATACTTACAAGATATGCAGCTCCAATAATAAGACCATCCATGAAGTTATGAATAGCATCTCCTACTAGATTCATCCAAGCAAAAGGATGAGGATGATCATTTGTAGTAGGATGATGGCAATGCCTCCAGCAAACTATTTTTTCCATAACAAAGCTAACGGCAACTCCTCCCAGAATTAGGAGGGAAGTTTCAATATGAAATCCATGTTCATGCACAGCCTCAGGAATAAGATGCAAGAAAGCTCCTCCCAGAAGTGCACCAGCAGAGAAACTAACAAGATAGATAAGTATCTTCTTCAAAAAGTCTTCTTTCAGACCCAATGTAAAAACTCCCACAAGCGAGATGGTGCTAATCACCAATACGCTAACTAATGCATATACCCAAGTTTCAATCATTCTATAATTGTTATTAAATAGCTAAGAAGTAATATACTCCTTAATAAGCTTAGCAGCCTTCTGCAAGTTAGAGAAAGTAAGATTCGGCAATGATCCTCTAGCAAAGGTTCTATAATCAGCCTTCTCTCTCTCACTTTCAGAAAAGAAAAGGTTAGATGGAATAAGAACTACACCCTTTTTAGCTAATCCATAGAACATCTCCTCAGGCTCTTCATCGGCACGAGTACATCCAGGAATGTCCTTAAGATCAAAACAGCTATAATAAAGATTCTTATTATAAGGCAGCCCCAGGATTTCATAGAATGTCTCCATATTCACACGAATTCTTCTTAAGTATTCATCGCGATCCTCATCGCCAAACACCATATGAGCAAGCCCCAGATACTGAGACGGACCAGCTACAAAAGTAACATGCTGAAACTCTCCTCGGATCGCCCCCGGAGCCTTTGCGAAAACAAGTAGCTGCATCAAATCAGAGGCAATATCCAGCTTCCCACCAAGAATATCTTCCGCAATATACTTCTGAGCTTCTTTAGGAATAATATATTCTCCAAATCGCAGTCCCGTAGACCTCTCAATCTTACTCCTTCCTCCAATCATAATAGTTCTTTTGCGAGCATAGTGCATAATATTCACCTTTCTCTCAAAGAAGAAATCACTATAAACCTCATCAGAAACGATAAGCGCATTTCTCTCTTCAGCAAATGCCGCAATCTTCTTCAGAAATTCCTCATCATTCATAAATCCAGTTGGATTGTTTGGGTCAATAAGGCAGATCAGCTTAATATTGTCAGGAGCACTAGCCAAAATCTCATCTAAATCTCCATCAACCTTTCCAGTCGATGCATTAATAGGAATTGAAAAGGACTTAAGCCCTCTGTTCTCAATAATTGTATTATAAGGAGCGTAAACAGGAGATCCGAGCAAAACACCGTCTCCTTCTTTCAAGAAACCCACCTCAGGATCATTAAGAACTTTAAATATTGTTCCAATACCATGTGAAACCCCCTGCATGAAGACCAGATCCTTATAATCAATTCCAAGATCAAGTTTCTTATTATAGTGATGCGCAACTGCAAGTCGGACCAAAGTCTCTCCCTGCGGATCAAGATAAGAGCCACCAGAGACAACAGAATATTTGAAGATCTCAAAAACTATCTTCTTCTTATCCCAATCAAGACCTTGCTCCTTCGCATATTTCTCAATTCTAGTTAAGAAAAAATAGAAATCCTCGATAAGTCGCTCTGCCTTTTTCTCGGAATATGTCTCTTTCGCATGCTTCTGAATCTTTTCCCAAAGAGCATCGAAGTCATCTCGATTATCTGAAACAAAATGCTCACCTGGATTATTAAATAGCTGATCAATCTCCAGTAAGAAACCATAGAACTCTCTTCCATGAACAGAAGGGGAGTATCCATAACCTGGATCTCCACGGGAAAGATCTACAACATTTGATTCACCAACATTTTCGTCAGCGATTTCTCTTAGAACACGAAAAATACGAAAAGGATTGTCTTCCTTAAGATCATATCCCCATTTATTGTCACGAAGTTTCATAGAAATTTGTATTACAATAACTGCAATTTAAAGGTTTGAAATTCTTTAATCAAGTTACTTACATTCCCTCAATTGTTACGTCCCCATTTACCTTACACTGACATGCGAGACGGTGTTGCCCATCATTCATTCCCATTACCTCAAGAGTCTGTGATTCTTGCTCACTCATTTCAGGAAGATTCTCCATTCCTTCATTAACCTTTACGATACAAGTTCCACACATTCCATCTTCGCATCCATATGCAATCGGCCAACCTTTATCACGAGTTGCATCAATCATCTCAGAACCTTCCTCAACCTCAGCTGTATCTCCAGTGTTTGAGAATTTTACTTTAAACATATTTGTAAATTAATAAACATCAAAAAATTAAGCTGATCCAAGGGTCTTATCTCCCTTTTTCCATCCAACAGGACAAAGTTCTCCAGTCTGCAGAGCTTCAAGAACACGCAGGATTTCATCAACGCTTCTTCCGATCTCAAGATCATTAACAGTCATGCTTTTTAGGATTCCATCAGGACTGATAATAAACACTCCTCTTAGAGCAATCCCTTGCTGTTCAAGTAGAACCTCATAATCCAAGCTAGTCTCCTTAGTCATATCACTTAGAAGAGGATACTCAAATTCTCCAAGCTCTTTAAGCCAAGCTTCGTGAGAGTAAACACTATCCACACTCACACCTAGAGCCTGTGCATTCAGTTCTTCAAGCTCCTTATGTCTCTTGCTAAGCTCAACAAGCTCAGTTGGGCATACAAAAGTGAAGTCTAACGGGTAAAAGAAAAGAACAGTCCACTTTCCTTTGTAGTCATCCAAAGAAAAACGACGTTTCTCTCCTTTGAAATAACCTTCAAGATCAAACTTTGGCGCAGGATGGCCTACTTGTAGAAAAGAATCCATACAACACCCATGTTCCGCCCCTTCACAACATTCATCATGACACATATTATTTTGATTAAATATTCTTGCGGTAGAATTCTAATGATCCACGCATTAAAAATCAACGTAACTCATTCCTTCTGGACTTATTCATCTTGCGCGGTATACTAAAAACAATTCTTAATCATACTAAAATGGTCGTAATATATAGCAAAGGTTTTTGCCCTTACTGTAAGCAGGCGAAAGCATTACTTACTGAATTAAATATCGAATTTGAAGAGCACGATGTCACTGATGATCCGGAGGCGCTTCAGAAATTAACTGAGAAAACTGGTATGATGACAGTGCCTCAGATTTTTGCTGGCGAAGAATTGCTTGGTGGATACGATGACATTGCAAAACTTCACGACGAGGGCAAATTAGAAGAAATGTGTAAAAAATAATGGGCTGGAAAACTTCAGAAATTCAAAAGCTCCTTGAAACTAGTGGTTTTAAGGAGACTCTCAAAAAATCACTTCACGGACTCGAGCGGGAAGGGATCAGAGTTAGCGAAAGCGGAGAAATGTCAAAAAACAGCCACCCCTGTTCTTTCGGATCTGCTTTGACAAACCCATATATAAGCACAGACTTTTCAGAATCACAGCTAGAATTGATTACGCCGCCATTTAAGACAGAGCAAGGAGCAATAGATTATTTGAAAGAGATAGAGTCATATGTTCAGAAGCATCTTCAAAATGAATATATCTGGAGTCCGAGTATGCCGGCAATTCTTCCTTCAAAAGAATGCGACATTCCACTAGCGGTTTACGGTGATTCAGAAGAGTCCAAGAAGAAAACACTATATAGAGAGGGGCTAGGTAAAAGATATGGGAGAAGAATGCAGATGATTTCAGGGATTCATTACAATTTTTCATTTACAAAGGAATTCTGGGAGAAACTTCATACAAAAATGGATCCCCACAGGGATCTTCAAAAGTTTATCGATGATAGCTATATGGGAATAATGAGAAACTTCCTAAGGATTAGCTGGCTTGATGTCTATCTCTTTGGAAGCTCACCGGCTATCGACAAAACATATCTCAAATCACCAAAAGCACCTCTGAAAAAACTCGGTAAACGAACATATTTTGCCCCATACGGAACCTCTTTACGCATGAGCCAGTTTGGATACTGCTGCGCAGTACAAGCTGAATTAACAGTGTCACACAACTCGCTCAAGGAATACATTGAAGATCTTCAAAAAGCTATATCTTCGCCATATTCCAAGTACAAGAAGTATGGAAAGAGTCAGTTGAACGACAGTTATCTTCAAATCCCGAATGAATACTATTCTCCAATCAGAGCAAAGCAACACGTAGGACTCAATGATGACATTCTTGATAAGCTGGGGAAAAAGGGAATTAAGTACATAGAGCTAAGGTCAGGAGATCTAGATGTATTTTCTCCGTGCGGAGTGGACATAGAGCAAATGTATTTCTTCCACATAATGGTTGTATACCTACTTACTCAACCAGCAACTAGGCTGACCAAGGATGAACAAAAAAGTTGCGCAAAGAATCACGATAGGACAGCTCTTTATGGAAGAAAAAGCGGGCTAGAGCTAAAGAGAAAAGGAAAAAACATTGGGTTGAAGAAATGGGGCCTAAAAGAGGTGAAAGGCATGCTGCCTGTTGCAAATTTGCTGGATGATATACATGGAACAAATCGCTACACTCAAAATATTAATGCTCAGATGGAAAAACTAGTGGATCCAAAGAGGACTCCCTCTGCAGTAGTTCTATCGATTTTAAAAACTGAAAAGTTGGAATTTACTGAGTTTGGTATTAAGCGAACAATGGAAAATTCTAAGTTCTATGAGGTAGTAAAAATTCACAAAGAGACTGAGGCCAGATTTAAAAAAGCTGCTAAAACATCCTTCAGAGAAAAAGATCTTTTAGAATAGGCTGTTCTAAGCTAATATTCGGCCGTATGAAAGTAGAAACACCCACTGTCAAAATAGGCTCAGTCAAAATTGGTGGCGCTAATCCAACGGCCATTCAATCTATGACGAACACAAACACAGAAGATGCCAAAAAAACCGCGTCTCAGTGTATTGAACTAATCAACACTGGAGCAGAGCTTGTTAGGATAACTGTGAACTCAGAAAAGGCAGCAAAAGCAGTTCCAGAGATTCGTAAAATATTAGATGATAGGTGCTGTTCAAGCACGCCACTAATAGGGGACTTTCATTTTAATGGGCACACACTTCTTGAAAAGCACCCCGAGTGCGCAAAGGCTTTAGATAAGTACAGAATCAATCCTGGAAATGTGGGGTTTAAGAAAAATCACGATGAGAATTTTACGAAGATTATAAAGATTGCAATCAAGAACAGAAAGCCTGTTCGTATAGGGGTGAACTCTGGCTCACTTGATCAGGAACTTCTTGCGAATTTAATGAATAAGAATTCAAAACTAGCTAAACCAAAATCTCCAGAGGATGTCTTGATTGATGCAATGGTTAAAAGTGCTATCGACTCAGCAAAGTATGCAGAAAAACTGGGGATGAAACAGAACCAGATTGTTCTAAGTGTAAAGATGTCCGATGTGCAGCATACAATAAAGGCTCACGAGCTTCTCACAAAGAAAATGAGTAAGCATGCA
>JABJOK010000018.1 GCA_018664365.1 Candidatus Peregrinibacteria bacterium
ATAGAATCCGGCCAGTCAGTGCAGTAGAACTCTTCAAAATCATCCTTGTCTGTACTATAAAAATAGCCCACAGCCCCATTCTCAGCCAACAAGTATACGTTCTTCAGCACTTCATCACGCTCGTCTGCCTTCAAAAATGCCATGAATTTATCCAGTCCACGGCGAACGAAAGACTCCAGGTTTCGGCCAGTACAAAAGGCAATTGGCATCTTCTTTGCGAGCGAAACAAGAGCTTCAAGCATGTCATCCTCAAGAATAGGAATGCCCTTTTTGGTCACAGTTCCGTCAAAGTCAAAAATTGCAGCTTTAATATTATTCATAATAGCCCGATAGGGTACTTATCAATTAGCAGATCTGACAGGTTCATCCTCCTCTTCAGATTGAACTCTTTCACTGCGAAGTAGCTCAGCAGTTTCAAGAATTACGGTTTTTTTAGTTAAATAGGATCGATCAATATATGGAGAGGCAAGATCTATAAACTCAGCAACAGCCTCCACATTGTCTGTATAAGCAGTAAAATGGACGTTGTTCTCAACATAAAATAGAACATATCCATCAACAAGAGGCATAGTCTGTTCAATAAAGGACTTAGCACCAGCATAATCAGAAGAACTCAACAATAGCCGAAGATAGTCGACATAGTAGCTCCATTCATTCATAGGATTAAGCTGCAGCGCCTTTTGAAAATTGGACTTTGCTCGTTCAAATTCACCATCCTTCGCGTATATAACTCCTTTAAGATAAAAGGCTCTAGAATCAAGCCTATTAAGCTCTATTTGCTTGTCTAAGGTCTCAATAGCACGCTCTCCCATATCTACTTCTACCATTACCTGCTGAACAGCAACATCATATTCCATGTACTTTTCAGCAACAGCCGTATAAAAACCTCTCTTATAATGAGACATTTTCAAAGGCATGAATCTATTATACGTCGCATCATATGGATCAGGCTGCATTTGATGCAAAGCATATATAGCACCTTCACTAAGAGCAAAAACAGCAATCAATATACCGCAAATAAGGCCTATATAGTTTTTTCTAGCCTTAAAATCTCTTTTTACAAAGAACGATCTAATAAATGCCAGGAATAAGAATAGCAGCATCAAATTAACAATAAAATTGAAATTATAGTCGATCAAACTGTGCGCAAATGCCCCTAGCACACCAACTGAAAGCACATAAGCTGCCTGCCTTTTAGGCTTAGAAATAGTTTTAAATCGTGAAACAGTAGTAAATCCAACAGTTAAAAGGAATGCAATAAATCCAAACAGTGCAAATATCCCATTCTCAGCAGCAATCTTCAAAAACACATTGTGAGGATGGTCGGAGTTACCTAGAAATGTCTTCTGAATACCATTGTAGGCCTGTCTGAAACTAAATGGCCCCCATCCAAGAAGTGGCTTTTCCTTAGTTAACTCAATCGCTCCAATCCAAAAATCAACGCGCTCCTGCTTAGAGGTAAGGCTCTCAGTATTATCAAAGGTGACTCTCTCTGTTACATCCTCAATTCTCAAATCATTCTGAATCTTAACGAAATTAATTCCAAGGAAAATACCCGCGGTAATAACAACGGTAAGGCCAGTCGCCAAAACCTGCTTTAGTTTAATTTTTCTAACAAAATAAAGGAGAATAAGCACTATTTGCCCTGCAAATGCGATCATTGCTCCACGAGAATAGGTGAGAATAAGGGCAGAAAACACAATTCCAAGCAAAACAGCAATCCAGTAATGATTCTTTTTACCTGTGAAAATCAAAAACACCGGCCAGGTTAAGAGAAGATAGAGGGCAAAAGCATTTGGCCACTCATTTGCGTGATGGAAAATATTAAAAAACGGTCCAAACATGCGAGTTTCTGGCTGAAAAGCATACATTCCAAGGCCGATAACCGATGCAATAGCCGTTCCATAGAGAACAACCTTCAGGAACTTTTCCATCCAGGGGATCTTCTGATACGCGAACAATAGATACAAAAGACCTGCAGATAGGTAGGCGATTACCTCACTTAAGCCAATATTCTTTGTCTCTGAAAATATAAATGAAGCTAGGTAAAAGCCCATAAATATAAGTAAAAACAGCTTTTCAAAATGAACTCTTTCTCGTTTTCTTTTAAACTCAACAATACCAATTACTCCCAATCCCACGGCCAAAAGCAATACAAGTGGCCATCCAGCACCATAATCGTACTTCTTAAATAGGGGATTCAAGAGCGCAAAAAGGAAAAACGAACTGAGGAATATATATGAGAAGTATTTTTTCATGGCGCCATTATAACAAACTAGCTCTTCAATGAAACAAAATCTTGTGTAAAATACGGCCATTATGGGAAAACAAAGAAAAAAGACGATTTTAATTGATGTTATTGACCTCGAGACATCCAGGGAGGCCGCTTTTACGCGGCTTTTAGAGCTTGAGAGCCTAGTTGAAACGTATGGGAGCATCGTTGTTCTTAAAACAATCCAGAAGCGTGCCCTTCCCAACTACAAAACCTACATAGGATCAGGGAAACTTAAGGATATAATTGAGGAAGCCAAGGAAAATGGAGCAGATCTTATAGTTATTAATAACATTCTTAAATCCCGACAGATCTTCAATATAGAGGAACAATGTAGAGAGGCTGGGCTTAAGGACGTCAAAGTATGGGATAGAGTAGATCTAATTCTAAAGATTTTCGCAAAGCATGCCAAATCCACAGAGGCAAAGCTTCAGATCGAACTCGCATCTATTCGCCATATGGGACCTAGGATTTTCAACATGGGTATCGAACTTATGCAGCAGGCAGGAGGTATTGGTATTCGTGGAGGACAGGGAGAGACAAATGTCGAGCTTATGAAACGGCATCTAAAAAAGCAGGAACTGACCATAATGAAGAAGCTCGAGCATTATGAGAACATCCACAAAGGGCATAG
Source organism: Candidatus Peregrinibacteria bacterium (assembly GCA_018664365.1). GTDB lineage: Bacteria > Patescibacteriota > Gracilibacteria > UBA1369 > LOWO2-01-FULL-3 > JABJOK01. Next base: position 2,907 of record JABJOK010000018.1, read on the forward strand.
AGACCGCAGAAGAAGGCAGAATTTCAAGACTTTCGCACTTGTTGGATACACCAATGCAGGCAAAAGTTCACTTTTAAATGCTCTTACAAGGAAAGGCGCCTACGTCGCGGATCAGCTTTTTGCGACATTGGATACACGTATAGGTAAGCTTTATCTTCCAAATCCGAAGAAGGAAGTTCTCCTTTCAGACACTATCGGATTCATTCAGGATCTACCTCCAGGACTTATAAAAGCCTTTAAATCTACACTAGCAGAGGCAATCGACTCAGATGTGATCTTTCATGTAATAGATGTTACAGATCCGCAGATATATATGAAGATAGACGTAGTGGAAGACATTTTAGAGCAGCTAGAACTTCACGAAAAACCAAAGATATATGTTTTCAACAAGACTGATCTTATGAAAAAGTACGACCTCCCAGGCGAAGAGTTTGATCCAGAGAATAGAAAAAATTATCCAGGAATTTTGAAAGCAGGAAAGGACACAGCAGCATTACTCGGATGGAAAGAGGTTGAAGAAATTGAATTAGAACTAGCCAAAAAGAGCATACACGACCCTCTAAAGCTAAAAAGGAAATACAGGAAATTCAATCCAGTATTTGTTTCCGCACATAAGAAAACAAACTTTAAAGATCTATTAAAGGAAATGGAGAAGCATTTGTAATTAAAGAAAAGCAAGTAGGTAAGACTTAAATCACTCTCAAAACTTGAGAGGAGAGTTCGCCGCGAGGAGGGGAGGGGACGTGTCGAGGGAAACACGCCCCTCCCTCCTGCGACAGGACGCCGGGGGGGGAATGGCGCCCTTTCACGATGCTAGAGACTCCCCGGCCAGTGGGCGACCGACCAGGTGGGGCATGAGCCTTGCATCATGATTGGCTTCTACCCGAAGATCCAGACGACGGCAGCGGTGTAGAACGCTCCGAAGAGCGCAAGCTTCACCGCCACGGGGAAGACCCGGCGGATCCATCCGACGAAACTCAAACGGACGCCCGCCTTGATGAAGATGAGCCACACGACGATGTTTGGCGCGTTGCCGATCAGCGTCATGACTCCTCCGGTCAGGGAACCCCAGGCCGTTCCGATCTGTTCACCTGTGGTGTACGAGATAGGGGCGAGCTGGAATACCGCCAGGGCGTTGTCCGCCCAGCCGGAGAAGATGTCACTGGTCCAGAAGAGCGCGATCGAGCGCCCCATCGGGTCCGTAGGGAGCTGCTCCCCGAACATCTTGATAGCGTCTGCGATCAGATCACCCATGAACATCAGGGAGAAGAGAAATGCGAAGACCAGGGCACTTTCCCAGGCCTGCTCCATGAGGTGCAGGATAGGATTGTGGGAATGCTCCGCGCCAGTCGCCTCCTCCGCGGACTCGTCCGCAGGGGTGAGCTTCTCGAACTTGACCGCGTAGAACAGGTTGATCGCCAACGAGATCACCAGCATGACGAGCATGCCGACGATGCTCCTCGGGTCGGAAAAGACGCCGAACCAGAGGACCCCAGCCCAGAGGACGAGGTTGACGAAGTCGATGCCACGAAGCGGCTGGTTCTCGATCTTGACGGAGTCCTCGCAGTTGGCCGAGACCTTCTTGGCCTCGAATGCGACTATCAGAAGCGACACCAAGACCGCCGGGCCGAGGTACATCGCCGTTTCGAGAGTCGACCAACCGAAGGCGTTTGCCGCGATGACGATCGACGGTGCGGCGAAGTTCGTTAGTCCGCCACCGACGCCAACGGCCGACGCCTCAAGAACCAGGATCTGCTCCTTTGCCTTGCGGCTCTGGTTCATGTTCACCAGCGCGACCGAACCGGTCACGGCTGCCGCTACTGCCACCTCAGAGAGGAGCGAAGAGGCAAAGCCGATCAGGATCATCGCGATGAAGTTGAAGGTGGCCTCGTTGCCACCGCTGCGCCTTTGAACCCACGCCATGAGCTTGTTCACGAACCTGCCGAGTTGCAGGCTTTGGAACATCATTGCCATGACCAGCACCGCGGCCAGCATGTCAATGTTGCCCATGACGTGCGCGAGCACAGAGGTCGGCCCGTTGAATGAAAGGAAGAGCATCAGCGTTCCAAGGGCGCCGAAGCTTGCGAGGACTTCCGGCTTGCAGAAGAACTCGACTCGCTTGAGAGCCGTGGGGCTCAGCCCGTTGCCAGTTCGGTCAGCGAGCGCCTTGATGCCCATTTCCAGGAAGGCCATGCACATCAGCGTGCACGTAAGCGATGCGACGCATAGCCAGAGAAGGGGGTTGCCCCCACTGTGATCTCCCCCGTCGCTTGCGAACGCCACTGACGGCGCTGCGATGACGGCCAGGGTTACCAGGGGTTGTAGAAGTCGTACCATATCAGTCTAGCCTCCGCGTACCTGCTAACTTCAGCAGGCTCGTTCTGGAGAGGGGACCACTTTGTTGCGTGGTCAGTGCCTCTCCTGTGTATAGGATGTACTTTTGCCAGCGTCCCTCAACGCTGACTTCTATTCGACGATTCTCTCCGATCCCTCCCGAGTGGGAGATACCGTTTAACCTCCTTTGGTTATATTTATCTCTCGGAAGAGATCGTCTAAGCGACAAAAGGCCTTAAATAGGGGCTTTTACCATTCAGACAATCTCTCCCGTTTAAAATGTCTTACCTACTTGTTAAATATCATGCGTCACAGCTAAGAAGGTATTCAAATTGGATCCTAAATTAACAACTTTGACACAAGATGATTTTTTATCATTGCACCATAAAAAAATCAAGACGTAAAAAACTTGAGAAATCGCTAAGCCAAGAGGAATCTATTTAAAACCACAAAGAAAAATGCTATAATAACAGGAGCAAATAATCCTCACATAAAAATGGCAAAAACAAAAAAATCTGACAACAAATCCTGTAAGGAGTGTCGCTTCAAAGCTTCAGTCATTGGATGCGGGAGCGTAGGCGCAACAACTGCATACGCATACTTTCTTTCGGGAACAGTTACAGATTTAGCCATTGTGGATATAGATAAAGGGCGTGCAGAGGGGCTTATGCTCGACTTAGAGCACGCAACAGCATTTACTCCCCACACTGAGGTTGAGGCCTCTGACGATTTTGCTATCTGCAAAAATTCAGATTTAGTAGTTGTGACAGCAGGAGCACGGCAAAAGGAAGGAGAAACAAGACTCGATCTTATTGAAAAAAATAGAAGCATCTTCAAATCTATCATTCCAAAGATCGCGAAAGTTGCTCCAAACGCAATTCTTCTAATCGTTTCAAATCCTGTAGATATTCTAACTCATGAGGCGCTAAAACTATCAAAGTTCCCTAAGAACAGAGTTTTTGGATCAGGAACAGTACTAGATTCAGTTAGACTTCAATATCACATCTCAGAAAAAATAAACGTTCACCCAAGCTCAATAGACGCATATATTCTTGGAGAACATGGGGATAGTTCATTTCCATACTACAGTTCTGCAAATATCCTAGGAAAACCTCTAGCAAAATGGGAGGGATTCAACAAAAAAGCAGCAAGGCAGGCTTACAAAGACACAAAAGAAGCTGCATATCGCATTATCAATGATCAAGGATATACTTGCTATTCAATAGCAACAGTCGTTCGAGAACTCACAGAATCAATATTTGAAGACAAGAAGAAGGTGTTTACACTTTCAGTCCCATTAGAAAACTATCATGGAAATTCCGGTGTTTGTCTAAGCGTACCGTGTGTACTTGGCAAAAATGGAATTGAAGAAGTAATAAAAGTTCCGCTAAACGCAGAGGAGAAAAAAGCACTCAAGAAAAGCGTAAAAACACTAAAAGAAATACTTTAATGGCTTACTATTGCAGCTATATAAGTGAAAAATACAAGGAGGAATGGGAGTGCCTAGCCCAGAAACATCCTTCTAGCGGATTTCATCAATCTTTTAATTGGGCAAAATTTAAACAAGCAGATGACTGGGACTCCTACAAAATTGGCATTTTCAATGAAAAGGACAAGCTGATTGGGGGAGCTGTGATTCTACAATTCCATTTCCACTCAACAAAGACCAACTTTCTATACATTCCAGAAGGGCCAATTTTAAATTATGATAAAGATGAAGAGCTAGACGCTCAATGGAAGGTTCTCGAAACAGCCATTTTAAGCATAGTAGACGTTGGGAAAAACGCAAAAACTACACATTTTCGAATAGAACCACGCTTAAGTATCTGTCCAAAATGGTTTTTATCTAAATTTACAAAGGCTCCTCTTAATCTACAGCCAAAATACACACAAGTGGCTGATTTAAGCCCCTCACAAGATAAAATATTGTCTCAAATGAAGCCAAAAGGACGCTACAACATACGTCTTGCTGAAAAAAAAGGCGTGAAAATAACAAAGATAGATACGGTCAATAAGAAGGACCGGGAAGAATTTTACAAAATATACAAGCAGACCTTTGAAAGAAACAAATTTGAAGGTAAGCAAAAAGACCTTTTTGAGAATCTAATGACCAAGTGCAAGCCTATTTCCAGTTTATTCTTCGCAGAGTATGAAGGAAGAAGGATCGCTACTGCATACGTTGTGTACTACGGAGATCGCGCGACCTATCTATACGGAGCTTCCAGTAACGAAAATAGGGATGTTATGGCTCCTTATCTACTGCACTGGAGCATTATGAAAGACGCAAAAGAAAATGGTTACAAGTCCTATGACTTCTGGGGAATAGCTCCACAAACAGCAAAAGAACATGACTGGAAAGGGCTAACAAACTTCAAAAAGAAATTTGGCGGAAAAGAAGTGGCCCTGGTCGGTGCCTATGACCATATTATACAAAAAGACCTCTACGAGGCCTTCCTGCAAAAGCATGAGCTTTAAAGTGAACGTTTATTTATCAAACTCTTCTACTAGAGAAACGTTGTCACTAGTGCTATCTGTTTTTTCATCTTGATATCCCTTCTCGGTTTTATAAGAACCATCATCTTTGCTAGATTTTTCGTCATTGTAAGCCTTGCCATCTTTATAGCTCTTTTCTGATTTATAAACTCCTTCATGTTGAGAAGATTTTTCATCCTGATATCCCTTTTCGCTCTTATAAGAACCATCGTCCTTGCTAGACTTCTCGTCATTGTAACCCTTCCCATCTTTATAACTCTTCTCTGATTTATAAACTCCTTGATGTTGAGAAGATTTTTCATCTTGGTATCCTTTTTCGCTCTTATAAGAACCATCATCCTTCTCAGACTTCTCGTCATCGTAAGCCTTGCCATCTTTATAACTCTTTTCTGACTTATAAACTCCTTCAGCTTTCTCAGATTTTTCATCCTGATACCCCTTCTCGCTCTTATAAGAACCATCATCCTTGCTAGATTTTTCGTCTTCGTAAGCTTTCTCATCCTTGTAGGTTTTCTCAGCTTTATAAGCCATTGCTGTACCAGCAGGCAAAATTGCATAAATAAGTGCAACTAACCCGGCAGCAACTGAAGATATTTTCTTGTTCATAGATTTTTAGTTAATTAGATTAAAATTATACGCAAACCATAGCTCGTGTCAACTAGGCGGCAATGCTTTGCATAAAACTTTATCAATATATTGTTCATTAATCTGATCAAGTGACAATGGCACATACGAGGGTGGAGGAGCATCAGGCATTTCGTGCTGATCAACCTCTCTAAAAGCAGGCAGATTTAGGAGCAAATTAGCTCCCCGCATAATTGAAGCACGTTTGGGATCAGATTCTTCAAGCTCATGAATTGCAGCACTCGAAAAATGCTCCCTGAATTGAGGAGTTGGATCGTCTTGTATTGATCTACTTGAAAGCCAGAGCATAGTATCTTTACCGGTGATAGCTCCATCAAAGTCCAGGCCAAATTGAACATCATACCACCCATCATCTCCTAGCTCATCAAACGTTACAGCAATTTGTGAAGGAATCCCTTCACAATTGAAAGAAATCCTTAGAAGCACACCCAAGTCAGAAACTTTTTTTTCAATAGTGCCTCCATGAACTCCAATCTCATCAGCCTCCGGGTGCCCTTCTAGTATAGACGCAATTGTTGCTAGTCTTGAAGAACAAGCGTTTTCAGCAGGAGTCTTTTTAGGTCCATCAACAGACATACAAAAATATTAGGCAGTTATTAAAACACTCCAAAAAAGATTTGTCAATAACTGGTGGGCCTGGCTGGATTTGAACCAGCGACCAATCGATTATGAGTCGACTGCTCTAACCCCTGAGCTACAGGCCCAATTTTTAAATTTCTTTGACCTCTTCAACAAAGACGTCGCAGCAAATATTAATACAAATCCCTTCCAATTCAAAACTAAAAAAAAGCGCCCCACAATGAGAGCGCTCTTTCAGAATTTAACTAAAATCTCTATTTCTTCTCTTTTTCTTCCTTTTTCTCCTCCTTTTTCTCAACTGCTGTAGCTCCTGCTCCCTTCGGCTGCATGTCATTTAGACCCTTAGCAAGCCTAGATTTCTTTCTAGCAGCATTGTTTTTGTGAATAATGTTCTTCTTTACCGCCATGTCTATAATAGAATAAACTTTCGGCATAAACTCAACAGTTTCCTTAACTTTTCCATCCTTAATGTTATCTAGCTGTTGTTTAAAAAGAGTTTTTAGCTCACTTCGAACTGGAAAGTTTCGAGCACGTTTTTTAGCATTTTGACGTACACGTTTTTTAGCTGACTTAAGTATTGGCATTTTCTTTATTTAAGATAATATAGCGCGTGTGATTCTAAGGTAATAACCATTTCAAGTCAATGAAAACAGATAAGCAAATAGTTTTGGCATCTGCAAGCCCCAGAAGGAAGCAGCTTTTAGAGGAAATTGGCATGGATTTTATTGTTCACCCAAGTGATTTTGAAGAAAAAGATTCTCATCTTACACCTGAAGAACTAGCCATTCACAATGCTTTGGGTAAGGCTCAAAAGGTATCAAAACACTACAAAAATGCGCTGATTATTGGTGTAGACACGGTAGTAGCATTCGAAGATCACCAGATAAACAAGCCAAAAGACCCTGAGGATGCGAAAAGAATCCTGCGATTGCTTAGCAACACTACTCATAGGGTAATTTCAGGACTTTGTGTTATGGACAGCGAGGGGAGAAAGGTCTTAACAACAACCGAAACAACTTTAATAACCATGGATAGGCTAGATGAAGACATAATTGAAGGGTATGTGAACTCAGGAGAAGGAGTTGATAAAGCAGCAGGATACGCAATACAGGGTAAAGGCTCACTATTTGTTAGCAAGATCGAAGGAGATTATTTTAATGTAGTAGGCCTACCAATTTACAAACTTCGCAAGATGATGCACAAATTTGGAGTAAAAAAGTGGTTCTAGCCTTTGCCAAAAGCCGCAAATATGCTATAATTTAATCAAATAAAAACAAACAATGAAGAAAATCTCAATCATTGCATGTATATCAATTATGGTACTAGGCCTATTTGCATGCACTCAGGAGGAGGCGGTTAGGTCAATTGATCGAGTGCAGCTTGTTAATGGATCAGAGAAGTCTATCCCAGAAGAAGAAGCGGCTGAAGTTGAGGAAATCGAAGAAGCAGATAATTCTGGCACAGCAGAGCCATCAATTGATCCTATTCCTGCAACAACTCAGGCAACCACTGTTATAAACACAAAAGCATCTGCCTCTGTAACCACAGAAACCTATACTGGAGACAGTCCAGCAGCAAGCGTGGACAGTGTTAATTTTGTGGATTCAACGTACGAAGAACCATATTATGACGACTATAACTACACAGATAGTCCTGCCGCTGATACATCTGGCATAAACTGGGGCAATCCAGACGACTATGCCAATACCTATCCAGATGATTATGTTTACACCGATTACGGGTATGGAGAATACTACGATACTGGCTTTGATGACTACGACGAGTGGTATTAAAAACAAATAACAAAAATACAATGAAGGAAAGCAGATTAATATGTTTTGCCAGAAAGGCACCAGAATCAACTAAAGGCACTTCTAAAGTATTGCAATCAGTAATACCTCCAACACAGACCCTAGCAAGCCCAGAAGATCTAAGGCCACGAGAAAGCGGAGAGACACCTGCTATAAAGCCTCAGGAAATAAAAGAAGCCCACGACATATGGGACCCTGTAGCCACAGATCCAGCAGATCAAAGTTGTGGGGATGGATTCTGCAAGATCCCCGACGAGATCCCTAAAGATCAAAAAACACCTGAAAAACTTGATCCTGCATGGACAAAAGTTGATATTTCAACCCTCGATCAAGCCGCACAAAAAGGATCCATTTTACTAATTGGAGCAAAATGGTGTAAAGGCTGCACTGAAGCAAAAAAAGAGTTTCCAGTTAGATATAAGGGCAAAACTCTTTTGTACGTAGATTACGACACAAAACCAGACGAAATAGACCAGAAATTCAAATTAGATGGCTCACTACCTGGTAAGTTTAAGTGTCTTGGGAAAGGAAAATACGAAAAATTAACATAATATGTCAAAATCCGGCTCTCTCACAAAAATAGAAGTATGGCGTAAAACCAAGGAAGAAGTGCTTTTATCTATGGATAAAGGGAAAATTGACCCCACAGAGGCAGATAGAATTCTCAAATTCATCAGTACAACTCTGAAAATGGTATCCACAATAGACGATCTAGGTAGATACTGCGCGATGCTAGAAGAAAAATTCCCTATCCTAAAGAGCACAATAGACTCGTTTAGGCTACAGGAAGAGGAAAAGCTCGATTCCGCAGTTGGACAGGTTCTAGACAAATTGATCAAAGGGGGAAAGCTCGATACCGCCTCATTGCTCCTAGAAGAAATAAACAAAATCGAGGAAATCCCCCAAAAGATAGAGGTCATTAAACACAGGCATCCTCAGGAACTAGAGGAAGTTTACGGAAAAATCTTCAACCAGAGAAAGTAGAAAAACAGGCCCTTGACAAAAACGCCCCATAGTGTTATAGTCGTTAGCAATTTTGACTATAACCCCATTTACTATGTCTAAATCAGCTTGGTACCACTTGCAAAACTGGCTCCTTAAAGGCCTGATTGCAACAACAACGCTTGTAGCATTTGCATCAACACTAACAGCAAATGCATATCAACTGATTAATCTTCCACCAGAGGTTGAGATTACATCAGTTAGCGTAACATCTAGTAATAGCGATGATTACACCGTAAACACTGATGACGGTGATATTATGGTTGTTGACTATTGTCTGGAAGCTCCGGCCCTAGTAACTGCTGGAGTATACAAGGCAATAAGTGCCTCAAAATCAGAAAAAATTAATATTGTTCGTGTAAATGACTATCATTCACCAGGATGTTATTCATTTTCATGGAATGGTAAACATGGAGTGAATTCTGCACTTGGAACATCTGGAGAGAAAGTAGAAGATGGAAAATACTTCTATGGAGTTCGTGCAAAAGAATTTCAAGGATCTTCTACTGGAGAAGACTATAAAGCTGAGTGGATCTATGCTGAAAGTGGTGACTCAAACGATGACGACAACGATGATGATAATAATGACGACGACGATAATGATTCAGATGAAGATGCTGTGAAAATCATCGATATTGAGATAGACAACGCTACTTTTGATCCATGGGATGGTCAGGAGGCAGAAATTGAATTTACAATTGATGAAGATGCTGAAGTTTCATTAACTATCTATGATGACGACGACGATGAAGTTGTCGAGATTGTGGATGATAAAGACTATACAGAAGGAACTCACTCTCTTGAGTGGGATGGTAAAGACAACTGGGGAGATTATGTGAAAGAAGATGACGAGTATACATACGAACTTATCGCTAAGAACGACGAAGGATCAGACAAAGAGGCTGGAACACTTCGTGTAAAGAAAGGATACAGTAGCAATGACACTGTAGATCCTCGATTAACTCGTACTTACGTTACAAAGGAAAGTTTTGATCCAGGAAGACGAGAAAAAACTTATATCGTCTACACTCTTAATGCAGAGGCTGACGTTACAGTTACAATTTTCGATGCTGACGGGTATGAAGTAGACGAAATATATAAACGTAAAGATCAGAATGCAGGAACATACGCTGTTGAATGGGATGGTGATGAAGTCCTTGGTGACGAGGGGAGATACACCTACCAGATATATTCAGAGAACAATAGAGGTAGTGATTTTGAAAACGGGTTTATAGATGTAGATGAGGACGAGAAAGAGAATAGAAAACCAAACATGTACAAGGACAATGTCTCTGAAATACCATTCAATCCAAGGAAAAACGAATTAGATATTAACTTCGTACTTGAGAATGACGCAGAGGTAACCATCGAAATTCGTGATAGCTCAGACGTGCTTGCAACAGTTATAGATGAGAAATCAATGTCAGAGGGAAGTCATACTATCGAATTCGATGGAAAGGACGACTATGGACTATACCTTGAAGACGGAATCTATGAGTACAAACTTATTGCCGAAAATGATGGAGGAAAGGATGTAGAATTCGGAAGGTTCTCAGTTGAAGAAGCGTCAAAGGCAAAAAATGACTACGAGTCTTGTGGATCATTCGTAGATGTTTCAGAAAATAATGCATACTGCAAAGCTATTGAATGGGCTGAGAAAGAAGGAATTGTAAAGGGATACGGAGATGATACTTTCCGTCCTAACCAAGGAATAAATCGTGCCGAAGCATTAAAGGTAATAATGGAAGCACTTGATGTTAACAGCCTTGAATACACTAGTGGATCCTTCGGATTCTGGGATGTTAATCAATACGATTGGTATGCTGGTTACCTTCAGAGTGCTCTTTCATTAGGAATCGTACAGGGATATTCTGATGGATCATTTAAACCTTTTGCACAAGTTAATAGAATTGAAGCACTGAAAATGCTACTTGAAACAGCTAGAGCAAAAGATGGAATAACAATTGCAACAAGTCTATATGGATCTCCATACCTAGACACACCAAATACAGATGGGAATAGATGGTATATAAGCTACGCTTGGTTTGCAAAGCAGTACCAGCTTACAGATAACGACAATTATTTTTACCCAGGATCAGTGATGACAAGAGGACAGATGGCAGACATGCTATATCGTTACCATCAAGCGGGATTTTAATCCCAGGGTTATATGGATGGGGGCAGCCTTTGCAAGGGGCTGCCCTTTTTTGTGGACAAATTTACTCAATCCACATAGTATGAAACCGTACATATTAACCCTCATTTAAATGTTTAAAGGACTAAAAGCACTGCTTGGAGGTGTCATTGCCGGAACAGCACTAGGCATCTTATTTTCACCAAGAAAAGGAAAAGATCTTCGTAAAACTATTAAGGATGAAGTTGACGAAGGAGGAACTGGATTATCTTCACTAAAAGATACTTTAGTCGAGATGGGAAAAGAGATTGGAGATACAGCCAAGGAGGCTTATGAAGAAATTACAGAAAGCGAAGAATATGAAGAAGGGAAGAAGAGGCTAAAAAAATCTGTAGGAAATGCAAAAAAAGAGGTAAAGAAAGCATATAAGAAAAATGTTCCACTAAAGACACGTAAGAAAGTTTCAAAGACAGCAGCAAAGGCGAAATCAACAGCTAAAAAGGCAGTCAAAAAGATTAAGAAATGAATCAGCCCACAATTGGAATTATCGGTGGAAAGGGGCGAATGGGGAAACTGTTTGTCACATTCTTTAAGGATAGGGGACTTAAGGTCCTTGTTTCTGACAAAGGCACAAAACTCTCAAACAAGGAGCTCGCAGAGAAAGCAGATATAACTATTGTATCTCTGCCTATAGATGTAACCGAGAAGGTTATTAAGGAAATCATTCCACATCTTCGAAAAGATTCAGCCCTAATGGACTTCACCTCGGTAAAAACATTTCCAGTAAAGGCCATGCTGAAAGCAAAATGTGAAGTACTTGGAATGCACCCCATGTTTGGAGACAGCAATCCAATTCCAGGGCAGACAATAATTCTTACCGAGACAAGAAAATCAAAGACCCTCTCAAGGTGGATGGAGGACTTTTTAATAGAACACGGAGCAGACATAAAGAAAATGACTCCAAAAGAGCACGACAAGATGATGAGCCTAGCGCAAGGAATCATTCACTTTGCTGATATTACTTTTGCAGAAGCACTTAGAAGATCGAAACTACCAATAAGAGAGCTTTTAACCTACACAAGCAAAGCCTCAGAGCTAAAGGTGCAGCTTGCCGCACGTGTAATAGATCAAGATCCAGGGCTTTATGGAAATATGCAGATCAACAATGCAAACAATCCGAAAGTTTTTAAGATTTATAAGAAAGTTATCGATGACTACTTAAGGATAATTAATAAAAAGGATCACAACAAATTTAAAAAGATGTTCGAGGCTAACAAGAACCACTTCAAGTCCTACTGCAAGGAGGCATACGATGACAGTTCTGCCTTGATAGATCGACTTCAGGAAATTCATAGATCACGAGCAAGACAAGAGAAGGAATCAAAACCAAGAAATACAAACATCGCAACACTTGGTCCAAAGAACACATACTCACACCTGGCTGCACAAAAGTATCTTGAAAAGAAAAAGCTAAAGACACCTCTATACTTTGCCAAGACAATTGATGAGATTTTCGAACTCACTGAAAGTGGAAAAGTAAAAGAGGGTATTGCTCCTATTGAAAATAAGCTACACGGAACAGTTAGAGAAACATTGGACGGACTCTTCCTAAAGAAGGTGCACATAAGCGAATCTATTTCTATTCCGATCAATCACGCACTAATTGCTCATCCACACGCAAAACCTAGTGATATAAAATTCGTAATCTCACATTCACAGGCACTAAATCAGTGCAAAAAATACCTAAAGAAACACTTTCCAAAAGCAGAACTGAAAGCATACTCATCAACTGCTGCCGCAGTTAGAAAGTTACTGATCTCAAACAGCAAAAACTTCGCTGCAATTGCACCCGCAATCGCGGCTCACCAAACAAGCCTAAAGATTCTTGCAGAAGGTATCCAAGACGAAAAAGAAAATTCAACGACATTTTTAATAGTAAACAAAGGTGAACAGAAACTCGCAAAGAAAACAGATCCTAAAGCAGCTCAATCCCAAACATCAATCGCCTTTTACTTCAAAGCCGACTCACCAGGAAGCCTATTCTCTGTATTCAAAGACTTCGCCGACGCCAAAATAAACATGACCAAAATCGAATCCCGCCCAACGAAAGCCCACTTCGGCGACTACATCTTCTTCCTCAACTTCGAAGGTAGCATCTACCATCCAAAAATAAACAAAACCCTTCAAAAAATAGCCAAGAAGGTCGCAAGGCTAAAGGTCTTGGGGAGCTACTAAGAAACAAAGTCCAAATAGCACTTCTTACAGTAGATCTTCACCGTAGAATCATCCGGAAAGGTGGTTTCAACATCCGCAGAGCACTGCTCGCATTTGCGTGCACTCAGGGAGCTAGTATTTCTCAAGGCAAATCGGTCCATGAACCTACAGTCCAAACATTTTCGTGGAACAGGAATATTCATTCTCTTGTAATATGCCAACTCCTTAGGGAGGATCTTGTAATTCCTTCCACAGGTTAAACATCCCAAGGTCTCATTAAAAACCCCCTCGTCAATCTCCTTTACATCATCTGGAATCTCATAGGTCTGCGTAGCGTATTCCTTTGGGTCAGGATCCTTCCACTTGTATCCATTTTCAAAAGCACGCTCTTTTTCAAGAGGATATCGGTAATTAGCAGCAGTCTCATTATAATGAAAAGGGGACACGCTAACCGGGAAGAACTGTCCCCACTCACCTGTCTTTTTCATATGATCAATAATCTTCGCCCTGAGATCAGCATAATCCTCCTTCGAATATTCCTTGTTGAATATGCAGAACTTCTTACTTCTCAGCCCAACACATCCAAAAATATCCATACAGTGAAAACTAATATCACTATAGAAGGCATCGCTACTATCAGAGACAAATGTATTAAAGGCACAGTTGTTCACAGCTTCAACTCCAAGGCCCTCATATACAAACTCCCCATGGCCCATTCCATAAACATCATGACAGTCATGACTATTAAAAATTCAAGTACTATAAGCACAATCCTGTAGTTCGAATGAATCAAAGCAAAGACGAGCATTCTTGCAATTAATTAGATAATCACCAGTGCAATTATCTGCGTTTAGATTCCAATCGGCTCGATGAGGCTGTTCCTCAGAAAGCTTTACAAAGTATGCATGACAATTTAGGAACTTGCTATATTTGTTCAGCTCTAGAACCTTAATCTTCTTCTTATACTCTTCTTCAGAATATTTTTCATTCATGATGTAGTACTGCTTATTTCGCAGTCCATAACATCCCACACAGTTTTGACATCCAATACAGTCATAACAGTAGATAAGATCACTTGAATTTTGGCAGCTCTGACATCCAACACATCCATAAAGCTTGTTGCTGTCTAAGCACTCATAGCAGAGCTCACAATCATGCAAGAAGCTTGAATCAAAACAGTCAGTTAGACCATTTGAATGTGAAACGTACATACAGTCATCACACTTCTCGACCACCACGCACATATAGCAGTTCTTATTGTCATAAGCCTGTTGGCAGAAATCACTGTTGAAAGGATTTACATTGAATAGCCCGATTCGAGGAACATCATTTACTAGTTCCTGGAACTGCTCAAAGAAAGATCGATCAAAATCAAAGTCTCTGCCATGATCCAGGCCATCCCACTTATCACCCCACCACTCTTCACGACTATAAACAGGGGACTTACAATTCTCATCATAAATAGAAATCATTGGATCACCAGAAAGAGAACTCGTTCTTTTGTAGAAAGTCCTCTCGTTACGAAAACAAAGTCTGTGCTGCAACCTACAAGTAGGACACATTACAGGATCCGGCGCGTCAAAATGCTCATAGAACTTTCGATCCTCATCTCTAATCTCAAACTCTGAATTACATTTATTACAAGCTGCCATAGCTACTCATTATCAAATTCAGCCTCTTTGCCTTTAAATATAGAATAGAACCTTCCCTCTGAAATACTCTTAGCCGCTTCATCATGTGTAAAGACCTTTCCATTCATGCAAACATAGATCCCAGCAGGCAAATGAACTGCACTTGCCATCGAGAAACCTAGGTTGAATGGACCATCAGTACCTGTAAATCCTGACATTGGGATCATAGAACCGGTAAGAAGAATTCTTTTATCAGACTTCTTCAAATTGGCCTGCAAAAAACGAGCAGTATCCGGCATTGTGTAAGTACCATGAGTCACAATAATATTCTCAGAACTACTCTTCTCAATCGCTTCCAGAACCGCCTCCATATCATCCTCACCAAGTTCACGACTATCTTTCATACAGATCTCAGAAAACTCTACGTCTTCATATAGTTTCAAAGACTTTATATAGCTCGGAATTGTCGATTTTTCATTGGGCCTAACGGTATCAATAGTTCCATCATAAAAAGAATCAATTGTTCCACCGGTAATAATGAAATGAAATTGAGAACTTTTATTTTTTGACATAGCAATTGTTAATTGGCCACAATTTACCTTATTCCCTTCATCATCTCAACGCGCTTCTCAACTAAATCAGCTGTTCCAATGTCTTTTCTATAGAAGACAGGACCGGTGACAGCGCCCACAGCACTCTGGGCAAGCTTTTCAGCCTCTTCTAGAGTATCTGCGACTCCGACAAAGGCAACTGCACGAGACCCGCTCAGATAGAGTCCATCCTCCTTGTCATCTACTGAAGCATAATAAACTTTTACTCCCTCAGGAATTTCTCCAACCACAATTTTTTCTCCCTTACATGGATCGTCAGGATAACCTTCAGGCACAACGTATTTACAAACGGTTGCCTTCTTTTCAAAGCCAACTTCAACCTGATCCAAAGTTTTATTAATAATTCCTTCACATACATCCACAAAGTCTCCAGTCATAATTGGTAAAACATTCATCGCCTCAGGATCACCAAGACGTGCATTATATTCAATCAATTTAACCCCGTTTTTAGTTACGATAAATCCTCCATACATTACTCCTTTAAAATAAGCTCCAGTATCTTCAAACAGAGCTTTTGCAACATTTTTTGTAATATCTGATGCAGCCCTAATATCCTCTCCCACTAAAAATGGTAGAGAATGGTTTTCGCAAGAATACGATCCCATCCCTCCAGTATTTGGTCCTTTATCATCTTCATAAGCACGTTTGTGGTCTTGAATGCACGGCATGTCTACAGTGTGCGCACCATCACAGAAGCTCATTAGGCTAAACTCTTGCCCTACTAACTTCTCCTCAACAACTACACGATCTCCATCTGCTAAACACTCTCTTGCATACGCAAGCCCCTCAGCGACACCATTCAAATGATCACCAGAAACTTTAACTCCCTTTCCACCCTTGAGTCCATCCGCCTTCACAACAAAGTCATCTCCCAATTTTTCAAAAAACGCCTCAAGTCCATCTTCATCTGTAAAAACTTTAAACTCAGGATTTCCCGGAATCTGAAATTTTTCCAACAGGTCGCGAGTATAAGACTTAGAAGACTCAAGCCTTCCCACAGTTCGTAGGGGAGAGGCACTATGTATTTCCATCTCCAGCAAAGCATCCACAACTCCAGCAGCAATCGGACCCTCTGGCCCCACAACCGCAAAATCTGGCTTCACATCTTTAGCAAACTCAGTAATAGCTTCAATATCACAAACATCTGCAACCAAATATTCATCTGCCAACTCAACTATGCCGGGATTCTTTGCTCCACCAACAACAAATAAAGAAACTCCATACGACGAAGCCTTAAGAGCCTCAGCCATTACATGCTCACGCGCTCCATTACCAATCAAAAGTACCCTTTTCATGACTCGAGGGATTAAATGTTAATCTAAACTAAGCTGCGGTCCTCCGTTATCAATATCATCCTCAGACTCAATGCTATCACAGCCACTTGAAATTTTATCACTACACCTAAGGCTAGCATTTTCCTTAAGAACATCATCATCAATATCTCCTGTCTTATATTTTTTATCAAAACATCCCATACAGAAGTCATTTACTTTGCTACTACCAGCACCACACGCCTTAAACATATCGTCAACAGTTTGATAAATAAGCTCATCTGCACCAATAAATTCTCTGATCTCCTCAATTGTATTACCAGCGCCAATAAGCTCATCGTAAGTTGGGATATCCACCCCGTATAGGCAAGGACTAATAACAGGAGGGGAATAAGAAACAAAATAAACCTTCTTTGCACCTGCAGCTTTTACCAATTGAATAATCTGCCTAGAAGTGTTTCCTCTAACAATACTGTCATCAACAAGCAAAATATTCTTATCCTTAATCTCAAGCTTCATCGGATTAAGCTTATACCTAATAGATTTCTTTCTAATCTTCTGACCCGGCATTATAAATGTTCGACCAATGTAGCGGTTCTTTACAAGACCTTCTCTATATTTTATTCCAAGACGCTCAGCCAATGCTACGGCAGCAGTCTTCGAAGAATCTGGCACCGGCATTACAACATCAATATCCAAGTTCTTTTTCTTAACTACATCTGCAAGAGCCTCTCCCATTCGGAGCCTACTCTTATAAACTGAGATATCATTCAGCATTGAATCAGGACGTGCAAAATAAATATACTCAA
>JABJOK010000057.1 GCA_018664365.1 Candidatus Peregrinibacteria bacterium
AATCTTCAAAGCAATAAAACAGAACAGAATAAAAAACCACACAAAACCCCAAAGCTGGTTCAAAATCGGAACCATACTTTTAAAAATGCTTTCGATGGGAAAAGCGAAGTAAATTAATTATAATGAAGGCAACCCCACTCATATGCACAACTTCATTCAAAAAATTCACAAGAAAGCCAAGGCTCTTCAAAAGCACATTGTTTTTGCTGAAGGAGCCAACGAGGAAATCCTTAAGGCTAGCCAATTAATTCAATCAAAGAAGCTCGCAAACATAATCCTTCTAGGCAATCCATCCTCAATCAAAAAGAAGGCAAAGGCATTAAGCCTAAAAATAAACTGGGACAAAACGAGCATCATAAATCCAAAAACATCACCTCAGAGAGAATTTTACGCTGAGGCTCTTTATAAAATTCGAAAGAACAAGCTCAAATCAAAAAAACAGGCCTACAAACTAATCGAAGACCCAAATTATTTTGGAACAATGATGGTTCACACGAAAGATGCATGCGGAATGGTAACAGGAAAAGAACATTCAACTGCTGATGCAATCCGTCCTGCTCTTGAGATACTTAGAAAGAAAGAAGAATTCCATAAAGTTTCAGGAGTTTTCTTCATGGTGCTGGAAGATAGACTTCTTCTATTCGCAGATGCAGCAATTACTGTATCCCCTAGCCCAAGAGAACTAGCAAACATTGCCATAGACACAGCAGAAACAGCAAAGAAATTTGGAATTAAACCAAAGGTCGCGTTGTTATCATTTTCAACAAAGGGATCAGCGCAAACAGAAGAGACCAAGAAGATCAGAAAAACTCTAAATGTGGTAAAATCAAAATGTCCGAAGCTGATCATCGATGGAGAACTTCAAGTTGATAGCGCCCTCGTACCTGAAATAGCAAAAAGTAAGTGTCCCAAGTCCCCTATCAAAGGCGATGCCAACGTACTCATTTTCCCAGATCTTGAAGCTGCAAATATCGCCTACAAGCTTGTGGAAAGATTAGCCAAGGCGAAAGCTATAGGACCTATCCTGCAAGGTCTAAAAAGACCAGTAAACGACCTCTCCAGAGGCGCAAACTACAAAGACATAGTAAACACAGCGGCAATCACAGCCTGTGAATGCGAATAGATAACCTCACCGACATGAAAGAACCAGATCTAGTAAATGTACCTGCATATCAAAGGAAACGAAGCTTGGCCGCAAAGGCACGCAAAAAATCTACGGCAGAAAAACTGGCAACCCCAAGAAAAAGAGCAGTTCGCAAAACAGCAAGCAGACCAGTAACTACGCAAAGACCACTATCTTCACGCCCTCGCTATTCAGACGATTTGTTGATTGAAGACGTTTTGACTGATATTCCAGCCCATGAACCGATTCACACAATAGATGAATTCCCAGAACCAGAGACTGCATACTCACCTGCTTCAAGCAGTACACGAGAAATGAAACTAGTAGGACGTTGCGATGGGTACTTTGAAAAAATAGACGTAGCAATTGTAAAGTTAACAAGCCCCATGCGCACAGGAGACCAATTAATCTTCCAAAAAGTTTCTGGCCTATTTGAACAACCAGTAGATTCTATGCAAATTGATAGAAAAGACGTTCAAATTGCCCATTCAGGAGATGACGTTGGCCTGAAAGTAATTATGGAGCCAAAAGTTGGCGGTTTAGTATATAAAGTCATTTAATATGCAAATTCTAGTAATAAACTCCGGATCTTCCTCTCTTAAATTCAAACTATTCAAAACAGGACGGGAATACAGCGTTCTCGCAAACGGCCTAGTCGATGGGATTGGCCTCACAAAATGTAAATTCACCTATCAATCACCAGAAAAACACATTGGCTTAAAGCTAGCTGTAAAAACGCATAGCGAAGCTATTAAACTAGCACTAGAAACTCTGAAAAAATCCAAAGCAATAACTAATTATAAAGAAATCGACGCTATTGGGCATAGAGTTGTACACGGAGGAGAAAAATATCAAAAACCGATCAAGATAGATGTGAATGTAATAAAAGAAATTGAAAAACTAATTGAACTGGCTCCATTACACAATCCAGCAAACCTGGAAGGAATCCGCACATGCAAAAAAATGCTCCCAAAAACTCCCCAGGTTGCTATTTTTGACACAGCTTTTTATCAAAAAATGCCAGAAAAAGCTTTTATGTATGCCGTCCCTCACGAACTATACAAAAAAAATAATATTAGAAGATACGGATTCCACGGAACAAGCCATGAGTACGTAATAGAAAAAGCCAAGAAGCTTATTAAAAAGAAAAATCCAAAGATAATTTCATGTCATATAGGAAACGGCTCCTCAATCACAGCCTATGACGGCAAAAATGCAGTAGATACGAGCATGGGAATGTCTCCTCTTGAAGGAATAATGATGGGAACACGCTCAGGATCAATTGATCCATCAATCATATTCTTTCTGCAGGATCATTTAAAAATGAAACCGGAAAAAGTTGAGCACATGCTAAATCACGAATCCGGGCTTGAAGGATTTTCAGAGATAAGTTCAGACATGCGGGATATATACGCAAAGAGCCTAAAAAAAGACAAGCGCGCACTACAAACTATCGAACTACTCTCATACCAAATTGGAAAATATTTGGGTGCATATACATCAATTTTAGGAGGGCTAGATGCAGTTATTTTTACTGGAGGACTTGGAGAAAAAGCTTTCTACGTACGTGAGCAAGCGATGTCCTACCTAGACTTCTTAGGTGCAAAGCTCAACGCAAAGAAAAACGAAGATTGTGAAGAAAAAATTTCCGACACAAAAAGTAAGGTTGAAGTATTCGTAATACCAACCAACGAAAGTCAAAAAATAGCTCAAGAAACAGAAAAGCTCTTAAAGAAGTAGTCCACTTCTACAATTATAGTCCTACCTCATAAACCTTCTGTGCTCCTAGCACATATAGCTTTCTGTCAGTTGCATCGACGTACAGATCTCTTAGATCACCAACTCCGTCAAACAGATATTGAGATGTATAAATGATGTTTCCAGTTTTAGCATCTTTGACAAACACAAGCACTCGAGCCTCAGAAGAATCTAATACATAAACTTCATCAATCTCATCGCTAGTATAAATTGCTGCAGGATCTTTAAATGCATTGAAAGGAGCATCGTTAATATAAAAGTCTACCTTGCTTCCGCTGTAGAATTTATTTACATCACCGTTATCCTTAAGAGTGTAAACGCTTCCATCAATAGCTAAATCAATACCGCCGGATAGATCGTTGTCATCACCAAGGTAAGCTACTGCTGCACCAAAACGATCACGAGACCCTTTATATCCATACTTCCAGATCTGACTGCTAGCTGCATCAAGCATGTAAATATTATTACTCCAGTCATCAATTTCAACTCCCTTTCTAAATACTCCATCATCAGTATCCATAAACGACATTGTTCCATCTTTATACTCAATCATCTTTCCTGCCTTAGTAAGGAAAACTACTGAATTTCTATCATCAAACCCAGTTGCCGCAATAACTGTCTCCTCATCATCAATAGTAAGAGGATCCTGAACCTGATCTAGGACCAATTCATAAAGTGCATTAGATTCAAAAACAAAGAATCTATCAGCAACCTCAACAAATCCAAG
Organism: Candidatus Peregrinibacteria bacterium; assembly: GCA_018664365.1. Lineage (GTDB taxonomy): Bacteria > Patescibacteriota > Gracilibacteria > UBA1369 > LOWO2-01-FULL-3 > JABJOK01. The sequence goes on from JABJOK010000057.1 coordinate 3,609, forward strand.
GGCATCAACATCTGATTCCTTAGTCGTTAAGTCAGCGTACACAGTAGGCTCTTCTACTCTAGTAACATTATCAAGCTTATCTCTAACAACATCTATTTCATTAAGCTTTAAAATAGCTTTATCTCTTAAGTACCCTGAATTCAAAACTGTCATAGCATCTTCATAGGCCTTATTTAGAATTTCCTTTGCCTGATCTTTATCATATGTACCTTTAGTTTCAGACTCTGAAATCTTTTCTTGAACACTAACTAATATATCATCCAATTTTTCAAGCTCAGCACGGGTAGCCATATTGCTCTTAGCTACAAAAATAGCTACAAGCAAGACTACAATCACAAAAACAAGCGCCGCTAAAATTTTATCTTTTCCAAATCCTCCAGTAAAAAGACCTTTGAAGAATCCTTTGATCTTTCCACCAACCCCTTCAAACCAAGAACCGCCTCCTCCCTGATACACCTGATCCTTTTTCCTTCTATATCCCTTAAAAGCTGTAATGAATTTTCCAGTAATAGACTCCTTTCCAGATGAAACATGATCTTCAGAAGCCTCTAGAATAGTTTTTGTTGCTGTATCTACCTCATGCTCAACACTTTCAATATCGGCCTCAGTAGCTTTTTCAAACTTCATGCCTGTAAGACCAATTCTTCCAAGCATCTCTGTAGAAAT
>JABJOK010000014.1 GCA_018664365.1 Candidatus Peregrinibacteria bacterium
CTAGTACTGCATTTTTCTCAGGTCCTGTTGCCCCAGATGGTGCCGTGAATAATCCTGAATTCACTTTGTCATTTGCCATTTCTGAATCAAACTCTGCTTCAGAGTTCAGATCATTTCCAAGGTTTGAGACATCTACTTCTGTATTCTCTACTGGTGCGGCTCCCGCTGCAAAAGAGTCTGTGACTTCTGCGGTTTCTGTCTCCTCGCCTGTTATTACAGTAGTTTCTACTACACCAGCGTTTTCTTGTTGGTCAGATCCTGTTGTTACTGCTGCATCAGAATATTCTATCTGTTCGTTATTAGTTGTTACTGCTGCTTCCACTGGATCAGTAATCCCTCCTCCCTCAATAACGGAAAGACCCGATGCAAACTCCTCTTGCACTTCGATCATCTCTTTTGCCATTTCTGCCATTTCTTCGGTAACTGTGGCTTCATTTTCTATCATTGCCTCGCCTTCACCGGCTTGACTATCACCAGGTGCTGGAGCTTCTTCTAATCCTACTATTTGTTCCCAATCTCCCATCCCATCGACAACTGAGAATTCGACTGGTTTTCCTCCTTCTTTTACCGTAAATACGTACTCTCCAGGATTAGCTATCTCGCCTCCAGAGTTTATTATTGATGGTGGCACCTCTACATAGGCCTCAAGGTCCTCAATGGATCCCGACTCAGATGGAGCAATGTATGTATCTTCAAGTATGCTTCCTTTGAATAGACCTGTGTTTGATAAATATATACTAATTCCACCCAGTAGAATTGCTGCAAGTATTCCAATGATTGTCTTTGTTCTTTGCTGCATTTGTTTTTATTTTTGGGCGCACGTTCTATTTTTGTTTTTTTCTAAACAAGACACCTCCAAGTATTCCTGGAACTAGTAATATTGCTAGACCTGGTCCTGTTTCGGCAAGCGCGTCGGTTGTTGGGCTTGTTGCAGTAGTTGTTGTTGTAGTCGTACTGCTGCTTGAGCTTGATGATGAGCTTGATGAGCTACTATCTTCATCTTCGTCTTCAGCGACTGCTCCTGGTGTGCTTATTCCTGGGGGAGTGTCTCCTCCGTCTAAGGTTGGAGGATCACCGTCTTCGTCCCCTGTTAGTTCCGGTGGTGCGTCTGCTGCAAAGGCTATGTTTCCAATACATAGGAATGTTACCAGTAGCAGTGATGCGAATTTTTTAATATTCATTTTGTTTTATTATTGGTCTTACATTTCACCGAAGTGGGGTGAATCAAGGTTAGGATCTGGAGTTGGCTCTGGGTCTGTGCTTACTCCTGGAGCTGCAGTTGCTTTTTCGCTATAAGCACTTGAGTATTCAAGTTCATTTGTAGTCATGATACTAAAATCGTACTCAGTAATGCTTGTATCAAGATTTGCAATTACAAATCCAGTTGTACTTGGACTAACATCACTTGCAAGTATTGGAACTTCTCTATATTCGGTTCCTCCTGCCTCTGATAGTCTAATTTTGTATGAGCTAATCTCTACTCCTTCCACTCCACTGTCTGGAGTAGTCCAGTTTAAAGTAACTTTTCCTTCTGCTCCTACTGCTGTTAGGTCATCAACTGCATCGGGAGTTGGGTCTTTGATACTTGGATCATCTGCGAACTTTATCCAAACTAGAGCTCTTGTAAGATCTGTTAGTTCTGAAGCAGTGTTTGATCCTTTTTTAAATTTTTTGTCAAAGGCTGTTGGATCTGTTTCTACCCAGATTGTGTCTACATCTTCATAACAATGTGCAACGAGTGCTTTTAAATCCTCTGTGTGTGATGCAACAAGATTCCATCCTTTTGAAAGCTTACATGCAGGTGATTCTGTTATTTCGTTCATGTCATCACCATGGTATAGGCCATAACCTTTTGAGCTTTTTGTTGATACAACCATAAACCCTTCTCCTGCTTGTATAGTCGCTTCGTCTTCATCTTTTGGGTCAACTACGTTTGTTAGGTTTCTATTGTAATAATTTGTTTGAGGGTAAATATCGAATTTTGAAGATTTTGGATTGTAACGTGCAACTACAATAGACTCACCTTTTGGGTCTATTCTTGTAATGACGTCGTAAAATGTTAGGTCTTCCTCAGCATACAAATAGTTTGCACCTTGTGAGGTAGATCTAATATCTATTACATTCCAGGATTCGTCTTCGGCATCCTCCTTGTTTTCCTCGAACTTGTTTTTATCAGCTGTTTCCCAGGCGGCAAAATCGTACTGTCCGTCTTTAATTAGACCTTGGTACTTTGCGTCTGATGTAAGCTTTGGTGGCGCATCGTCTGCAAATGCCTGAATGGCGTAGTAAGCTCCACCTGCTACTATAACTACAAGAGCTATAATAATAGATGCCAAAGCTCTTGGTTTAGCGAGCTTTTTTGAGGGTTTCCCCTCTGTTTGTTTGTTTTCTAACATGATTTTATGTTAATTTTTATTTTTGATATTACACTATCATACATTTTTTTAGTGGTTTCGTCAACCACCTGGCGCCACTGCGTTCCACTTTTTCGCCGGTTGCGGCCTTGGCTGAATTGTGTTGTAATGCACTATAATGCCTTTTGGTATTATGACCTTTGAAAACTCGGCTCATAGCTACTTAAATAGTTACCAAAATTTATTTGGCCTATTGTCATTGAACAATTGCTGTCTGGTGACAGCGACGATAGGTTTAATAAAGCGGAGTAATTAGACCCTACTCAGTATAATAGTTATTACTATTGAATACCTACTACAACCCTGGATCCTTCGATACGCCACAAAACAAAAACGTGGTTTCTCTCCGGATATAAAAACAAATTCAGACAAATCATAATAACTACAGATAATACCTTTATTGATCTAATTACTTTCACTTATAGCTTTCCGTTTGGATTGGCTATGTTATGGGTCAGTGTTTTCATCTAAATCCCCTAAAGAGTGCCCTCCATGTTGTAATCTAGGGCTTTTTGTGGTATTATATTTTGATGCCAATGTGGTATTTGACCTTTGAAAACTCTCGCCTGTAACGACCTTTATAGGTTGCCAAAATTTATTCGGCCCATTGTCTTTTATAATTGCTGTCTGGTAACAGCGATAATGGGTGATTTAAAAAGGAGTAATTAGAACCTACTTGGCACTTAACGTGCAATTACCATAAATACGGTACAACCCTACTCAAACCATGGAAAGAACGGTTAAACACTTACAAACACAATCTCACGATTAACTTGTTGACCCCATCTCTCCTCGACCTCCATTATGATGACTACACAAATGCCTTTCGATTCTAATTACTTTCACTTATAGCCTTCCGTTTGGATTGGCTATGTTATAGGGAGAGTTTTTTTTATATCCAAAAAATATGAAAGATCTGTTTGACCAAATTATAGACGAAAAAAATATCCAGGAGGCCTACTTTGATCTTGTTAAAAAGTTTGATGAGGAGTGTAAAAGTGGTAGCTATGCTGGGATTGATGGAATAAAGCTAAATGATATAAACTTTGATTCTGCCGAGATTTTAGCGCAGATCAAAGACGAACTCCTTAACACAACTCCCCTTTTACCGGCTTTGGAGTTTGAGATTCCCAAGAAAGATGGCGGATTCAGGATAATCTACATCTATTCGGTAAAAGATCGTATTAAGGCACAAGCTATTTTCAGAGTTTTGCAGCCAATTTTTGAGGAAATGTATTCCCCATTCTTGTTCTCATACCGATCAAGTCAGCCTAGTTACTATGCTGCTAAATCGATTGCCAAGAGGTATAAAAAGAATTATGGCGAAGATACAATTTTTCAGGCAGATATAACTGAATATACTGAGAACATCAACAAAGCTATTCTTGAAAAGAAGCTTAAGGAGACTGGTTTACCGACCGATGTCCTTAGACTTCTTAGATTGTATATGACAAACTCTATCCTTCGTGATGATGAGGTCATTTATCCGGATAAGGGTGTTATCCAGGGAGTTCCCCTTATGACATTTTTTGCTAATATCTATTTGAATGACTTGGATAAGATTATTGGGAAGAAGGTCTCTCTATACAGGAGAGTGGGTGACGATTTTATTTTATTTGATAAGAACAAGGAGAGAATTGAGGAGCTTAGGGACTTCATGCTAAAAGAAACAAAAATGCTTGGGCTTAGTATCTCTGAGAAAAAGACGCGACTTATAAATAGCAGTGAATCGTTTAAATTTCTTGGTTATATCTTTGAGAACAAAGGCATTAGCATTAAAGAGTCTTCTATTAATAGGGCTTTTATCAGATGGCGAAGAAAATTAAAGTACTATCCTATTTCAGATGAGGACAAAATTGAAAGATTAGACGATCTGTTATTCAAAGATCCTGACTCTATACACAATCAGTTTGTGCAATTTGTTGCTTCCTATAAGCATGCGACTGACTTTGATCAGATTAAAGACGTGTTTTCTGGTTTCATGCGAATACTTACGAAATTCTTTTTTGGTAAGTATTCAATGCGAAATCAGAGAGTTGTCCAGGAAAAGCTGTTAGCTAACATAAAAGTTCCTTCTCTATATAAATATTTTATTGATTTTCACAATGGCAAAAAGAACATTGCAGAGCTCTCTTTATCAAAAAAGAGGTAAAATTAAGCAGGATATTCGCCCATTAAAACTGAACGAGGTTCAGAGGGGTTATATTGTTGAATTTGTGCAAAGATATTCAGGAGTTTTGAAGACTGCACTGATTCTTTTGTTTGCAGCAAC
>JABJOK010000013.1 GCA_018664365.1 Candidatus Peregrinibacteria bacterium
TTTATATCTAAGAAATCTGTTGAAACGATATAAGTTTAACTTGCGGTACGTTTTGGCTGCCATTCCATGCACTGTTTTGCATTTTTTGCTGTGTGACGAATCTGTATACGTGATCACCTCCATCTAGAGTCATGATGGTTGCTTCATAAGTTTTTTCTTTTGCGTTGGGGTTTGAGACCTGTGCGTGGGCTGGTATTTCTATCTTTTTTATTTTTTTGAATTTTTGGAATTCCCGAATTACCTTATCCTTGTCACCTATATCCATTATGAAAGGATTCTCTTTGAATTGAGCTGGGTTTTGAGAAATTTGCTGCATTGCCATCATCAGGCTTCCGCGAAACACTAGTTTTGACATTCCTGGAATAAGTTTTGATTTGAATGTAAAAAAGATTAATAGGAAAATTATTATGGGAGCGTACTCGATAGCAAGTTGGATAATTTTTGGGAGGTCTATAGAATTCATTTACGTTGTTTGTTAAATGTTTTATAGTTGTTTCGACATAAGTTTACTACAAATGAATTTTCAAGGGCAGCACATTTTATCTACAGCGCAGTTTGATAGCGAAGGAATGCTTTCTCTTTTTGAGGAGGCTAAAAAAATGGAGAAGATAATGATTGATGGTGGAAGCGATATTCTGGATGGAAAGATATTGGCTACGTTGTTTTTCGAGCCCTCTACAAGAACGCGTTTTAGTTTTGAAAGTGCGATGAATCGTTTGGGTGGTAGGGTTATCTCTAATGCGGATATGATGGCCACGTCGTCTCTTAAAAAGAAAGAGTCTTTGGAGGATACTGCAAAAACTGTTTCTCAGATGGTTGACGTTATTGTTATGAGACATCCTGAATCAGGATCTGTTGATAAGATGGCTCAGAACAGTGATGTTCCTGTTATTAACGCAGGAGATGGCCCGAATCAGCATCCCACACAGGCGCTTCTTGATGTCTATACTGTATGGAAGGAGAGGGGAGGCTTGGATGGTGTGACGATTGGAATGGTGGGGGATTTAAGAAATGGAAGAGTTCCTCATTCTCAATGCGACTTATTGAAACACTTTAATGTTAAATTTGTATTGGTTTCTCCAGATGAGTTGGCAATGCCTAGTGATATTGTTAGTGAGCTTAAGCATTTTAATTGTGAGGTTGTTGAAAGTAATGATCTCGTTAAATCATTACCGGAGATGGATGTCATTGGTATGACTAGAGTTCAGATGGAGAGGTTTGAGAGCGAAGAGGAATATAAAAAATATGAGGGAGTTTATGTACTTGATCCTGAACTTATGAAGAAGGCAAAGGAAGATGCGATTATATTGCATCCGTTGCCGCGTGTTGATGAGATTGCAGTAGAATTGGATTCCGATCCTCGGTCGAAGTATTTTGAACAGGTAGGCAATGGAGTTGCTATTAGAATGGCTTTATTAAAAAAAGTTTTAGAATAGGTTATGAAAAAGTTTTTAAAAATATTGATTGCGTCACTGCTTTTATTGGTGGGGGTCTTAGTGGCTCTTTATTTTGGGATGAGTTATTTTTCAGAAGATGTTGAGTTGGATGATTATTCTGATTTAATTCCAGAGAAAATTTCTGTTGATGGTGAAAAGAACGGAGTGGAGCTGTTAAAGGAATTTGGTAGGATCTATAAAACATCAGAGGGCTTTAATGAGCGAGAGTTGGTGCATTTTTTGAGGGGGGAGGAGTTTTTCTTTGGTAGTGATGAATTGATTGAGCTGTTACACGTTGAGGATTATTTGAGTAAAAATGAGGAAGCTCTTGAGTTAATTAATGAGATGAGTGATAAAGATTATTTTTTGTCGGAAGGGTACTTGGCCTCTGATTCTTTGAATACGTTTTCAGGAGTGGAAATATTGGGATCACTTAATTATCCTTTTAGTAAAGTCTTTAATCTTTTAAATATAAAGGCTTTGTATGATTTTAAGGTGAATGAAGATTCTGATTCAGCAGCTTTAGCGGTTGTTTTGATTGATTTTATTGAGAAGTTTTCTATTTCTACAGATTCACTCTTGGCTGCTGTGATTTCTTTTGATGCATTTGAGAGCTCTTTGAACAGTTTGTATTTTATCTTGGGTTCTCCTTTGCCGAAATTGGATGAACCATATAAAAAACTATTATCTGAAAAGATCAATTCTTTGGAGATTGATACGGAAAACATGTGTGACCAGGGAATGAAATTTGAGATGATGTATTTTATTGGTTCTGTAGATGGAGTTGTTGATGGTGATTATAGTGGCTATTTTGTAGAAAAATACTGGGATGAGATATTGATTAATAGTTCGTATTACTTTAAGCCAAATTTGACAAAAAATGGGTATTTTGAGTTGATGAAGATGACTTTTGATAAAGGAGAATTGGAGTTTTCTGACGGAATTTATTATGATGAGAGGTGGAGCTTGCTTCTATATGAAAATTCCTTTGGTGGAGTGTTGATGCAAATGATTTACCCTAATATAGGTTGTTGGGCTAACGCTGAACAGCTTGAGCAAAAATTGAAAGAGTTGAAAATTTTGGCTGCAGAGTATGAAGAAATACTGGAAGAAGAATTCTTGGAAAGATGAGGTTATGATTCAGATATAAACAATTAATATGAAAAAGATTTTATTAAAAGGTGGAGAGGTTGTTTCTGCGGAGGGATCTATGATTGCGGATGTTTTTTTTGAAGATGGAAAAATTGTTGAAGTGGGAGAGAGCTTGAATCCTGAGAATTGTGAGGTTATTGATTGTGAAGGAAAGATTGTGATGCCTGGTGCTATTGATGTGCACGTGCATTTTAGATGTCCTGGTGGTGAGCAAAAAGAAGATTGGTCTCATGCTTCAGCGGCTGCTGCGAGTGGTGGCGTTACTACAGTTTTTGATATGCCAAATAATACTCCAGAGATTGTTGATTTGGAGAGTTTTGCGGTTAAGAAAGAGATTATTGAGGGAAGAAGTCACGTGAATTATGGTATTTATATGGGATATAATGGAAAGAATTCTGATGAAATTAATAATGCTAAGAATATTCCAGGTGTGAAGATATATTGTGCTCATTCGACTGGAAATATGGGAGTGGAGGGAGAGTTTTTGGAGAAGGTTTTTAAGGAAATTGATCCTGGAATTAAGTTGCTTTTTCACTCTGAGGATGAGGACTGTATTCAGGGTAATTTGGAAAAATTGAAAGCAGAGGGAAGGGAGCTTACGCCTTCGGACCATTCTAAAATTAGAGGGCCGGAGTGTGCCTTGAAAATGACTAAAGAGCTTTGTCAATTAGCGAAAAAGCATGAGCGACCGATTCATATATGTCATGTGTCGACTGAAGCAGAAGCTGAAGAGATTAGTAAGTATTCAGAGTTGGTTACTTGCGAGGTCGCGCCACATCATTTAACTCTTTCTGTAGATGATTATCAAAAGTGGGGTAATTATATAAAAATGAATCCTCCTGTTCGTGATTCTAAAGATCTTTTTGGTCTTTGGAAGGCTCTTAAATTTGGGCAGATTGATTTGATAGCAACTGATCATGCTCCTCATACTCGAGAGGAAAAGGAAAAACCTTATCCTGAAGCTCCTTCGGGAGTTCCAGGCGTCGAAATGATGCTCCCAATTCTTCTTAATGCTGTTAGTGCAGAAGGACTTTCTCTTGAAGAGGTTTGCAAGCTTGTTTGCGAAAAACCAGCTGAGTTATTTAATATTAAGGATAAGGGAAGGATAGAGAAAGGTTACGATGCAGACATTGTTGTTATTGATATGGATCTTGAAAAGAAGTTTGAGGATAAAGATGTTAAGAGTAAATGTGGATGGTCTCCATATTCTGGGGGTTTATATCAGGGGTGGCCAATCATGACTTATGTAAATGGCCTTTTAGTTTATAAGGAGGGAGAAGTTGCTCCTCGCTATGTTGGAAAAGAAGTCTCATTTTCTTGAGTTTTTATATATAAACCATTAAAGTCTTCGTACAAATAAACCTAACCAAACAAAATGAAAAAAATTCTAATTTCACTGTTAGCGCTTACATCCTTTATATTTATGGGATGCGATTTGATGATAGATGCGATAGGAGTTCATAATGGACTTGTTCAGAATGCTGATGCTGTAGTGATTGCTGAGGAAGTTTTTTATGATGAATACTGGGCTCTTTCCGAGGATGGAGACACTACTCCTTTCTTAGAATCTTTTGATTCTTTTAAAACGACAGCAGGAGAACTTGAGACATATATGGAGGTTACAAAGTTTACAAAACAGCAACAACCAATGGTTAAGGAGTATTATGATCGTTATAAACCAGTGCTTGATGGATATTTGAAGGTGGCTGAAGAATTTGTAGGAGAGGTAGAAGGGAATGGATATAGTTTCGAAGCTCTTGAATCTTATTTTGCAGAGCTTGATGGATATACAATCGATTTTGTTGCAGCTGACGATACTTTTGCAGCTGTGATTAACACACTAGCTGATATTACAAATCAATAATGGTCGATCTTTCAATTGATTTTTGTGGAGTAAAATTTGAGAACCCTACGGTGCTCGCATCTGGGGTTCTTGGTGTAACTGCAGCTTCACTTAAAAATGTTGTTAAAAATGGTGCTGGAGGTGTTACTACGAAATCTATTTGGCTTGAAGAGCATCCAGGTCACGTGAATCCTACAATGTTTGGAACTGAGCATTATTTTATTAATGCTGTGGGGCTTTCTGATGCTGGATTTGGTAAGGCTAAGGACGAAACATTTCCGGAATATCTTGAGGATAAACCAGCCCCTATAATTGCGAATATAGTTGCAGGTAAGATTGAAGATTTTGGAGAGTTAGCAGAAAAAATATCAGGTTTGAACCCAGATATTATTGAGGTAAATATTTCTTGTCCAAATGTTGAGGATGAATTTGGAAAGCCGTTTGCATGCAGCATAGTAGATGCAGCTGGAGTTACTGAGGTAGTGCGAGCAAAGACCAAAAAGCCTGTCATTATTAAGCTTTCTCCGAATGTTCCTAATATTGGAGAGATTGCTAAGGCATGCGCAGATAAAGGTGCAGATGGATTTTGTGCGGTGAACACTATTGGTCCTGGAATGGCAGTTGATATCGATGTCAGAATGCCAATTCTTAAAAATAAAGTAGGAGGAGTTTCTGGTCCTGGAATGAAGCCGATTGCAGTTAAGTGTGTTTACGATGTTTTCAAGGCTACTGGTCTTCCCATCGTTGGAACTGGTGGTGTTTTGACTGGTGAAGATGCAATTGAGATGATGATGGTAGGTGCACGTCTAGTTGGAATGGGTACAATGGTTTATTATCGTGAGATAGAGGGATTTGCAAAGGTTGCTGAAGAAATGGCAGCATGGTGTGATAAAAATGGAGTTAAGAATTTGGAAGAGATAATTGGATGTGTGGAGTAGGGCTTTTAAATAAAGGGTGCTATGGAGATTTTTAATCGAAAATTACCCTCATTCGAAACTTTAGGAAGAGTTTTATCAAATTTAGCTTTGCCAGAGGAGTCGAAGCAGCCTTTAGCGATGGCTTATTATTTTACTTTTGACTGTAATGCAAGTTGCTGGTTTTGCAGTCAAAAGGATCAAATAAATCAAGTGCCTAATGTTGATTTGGCGGAACAGTTTGAAACTTTAAGAGTAGTGAGGGAGGGATGTCCAAATATTTATTTGATGGGGGGTGAGCCTACTATGAGTCCTGATTTAGGAGTGATTCTTTCTGAGTGCGAGGTTCTTGGATTTGATACAATTGCTGTTAATACTAATGCTTTGAAATATTCTCCAGAAATTCTTGAGCATGCAAATATGTTAGTAGTTAGTCTTTCTTCAATGAATCCGAAGGATGTTGGGGATAATTTTGGATTGAGTGAAATTGATGGGCAAAGGGCTATTAACAATATCCGAAAATACGCTCAAGAAAGGGACCCTTCGAGTACACAAATGGTAGTAAATGCAGTAGTAACTGGGGATAATATTGATGATATTTATCGTGTTGCTAATTATTGTAGTGATTTGGGGATTTTGTTGAATATTGCGCCTGCAATTATGCCTAACGGAAGACCAGATAAGAGACTTGTAGGAAACTTAGAATATCAACGATTGATTGATGACTTAAAGGCGGATCGGAGACTAATGGCTTGTACACAAGGATATCTTGATACTATTCGTGATTTTGATGATTTTGTGTGTACTCCAAATGTTATTCCGGGGGTTTATCCTAGTGGTGACATGGTTGTTCCGTGTCCGAGTGTGAATGAGCCAGCTATGGTCAACTTGAATGAGGTTGGTGATGTGCGTGAGGCCCTTAGAATTGGAAGAGAGCAGTTTGGTAATTTTGATACGACTGAGGAATGTGCGAGCTTGTGTCATAAAACTTGTTATGTAGAGGGAGCTCAATTGAATTCTCCGGTTGCTGTTTTGGATTTAATTAAAAATCTCTTTAAAAGAAGGCTTAGGCCGTGGGAGGTTGTGTATGAGGAAGATTCAGATCAAGAAGTGGATGAAGAAATGGATAGGATACTTCAGTTTTTGGCTCAATATTGCGATGATTTGCATGCCTATGATTTTTTAATACATCGAAATATATGGGATAAGAAACATGTTGAGTTTTCAGAAAATCTTGGCGAATTTTCTGTTGAAGAGCTGGAATTGATGGAAAAATTTATGGAGGATGTCTCTTTTTCAATCGAAAAATATTGGGAGATAGGTTCAGGAGATTTGCAAAAAATGATTATGGCCATTGGGCACTTGTCTAACAGGATAATTGTGAATCCTTTTATAGGATTTTTTAGATTTGCTGAAAAGCTCACAAAAATTGGTTTAATTTCTGGTCTTGGGGGGGAAAATGCATTGAACAGATTAAATAATTATCGGAATAGAATTAGGACTGAAATCTATTCTCGGCAGAAAGTGGAAGCTGAAGCTTGTGTTTAATGTTTTTTGAGCGCAGAGGGTTTACTTAAAGGCTTGTTTCTGCTATAATACAAAGATTTATTGTGTAAATTTTGTGTATGGCGATTGGCCATGGTGAATCAAAACCTAAAGATGATGGAGAGCTTAATTCTGATCCTTCTCAAAAAAACTTTTCTGAGGCAGAGGTATTTGATGGTACAGGTGATTTGCGGGGGAAAACTTCAAACGAAATTAATGCTGATTTGAGTGAATCGGATGAGAGCTCAGAGATTATAAAAGAGCGATTTGATACTATAAAGGCTTTGTTTAGCGGAATAGGAGTTCCTATTGATGCTGAAAAATATCAGAAACAGTATGAAAAATTGCCACTTGAAAAACGTGCATCTTCTGAATTGATTCATTCGGCTCTGCATTCAGTATTTGGACTGGCCGAGGTTGATTATCTTCATGGTTTTATAGCAAGTAATAAAGTCGAGTTGTTGACCGTGTTAGGGCTTTTTGTGAATGGGAAGCCTGAGAAGGCTGAGGGGAAAATTCAGGGATTGATTCGTAAAGTCAGATGGGCGCAAGATGTAAATTCGGCAAATAATATGTATAGAAGTGCATCTGTTTTAGTTAATCAGGCACAGCAAAAGACTGAAGAGTCTGCAGTAAAATATTTGAATTATTTGATGGCTAATGGAAAAAGTCGTCCAGGGCATGAAAAGGATTTTGAGAAGTATCAAACTGCTAAATTATATTTGATTGATGGGATAGGTGAACTTGTCTCTTTGAAGGAGGCTGTTTTGAAACAGTTTTTAGATGATGACATGGGAATGGAGGGAGAGGCTCTTGCCTATATAGGTCAATTTTTTGGTGACAGGAAGATCGATATACCTGGATTCAAAGAGGCAAAAAAGAAGCATGGTGGACTTGAGTTGATGAAGTATAGAGTAGGTGTTCCTGTACGAATGGAGGAATTAGAGAAAATGAGGGAGGCGGAAAAGAGTAACTTATTGTTTTATAGACGGCGTCAATATTTGGAAACGGGAGATCCTGAATATAAGAAATATTTCGATGAGAGCCAGGAGAAAATGACTAAAGGGCTGAGGGGTGAAGTTACTGACGGTATTGATTTTGCTAATCAGCAAGATGACTTATCGGAAAAAAAGATTTCGGCAGAGGAGGAGGCAGTAGTTAGAGAAAAAGTTTCGGGAAATTCTCAAATGCTGGTTGATGAATTTGATAAAATCCAAAAAACTGCAGCAACTAACTATGCATCTGCATATTCAATGATTGTAAACTTTAAGGTGAAGCTAGAAAAGATGGAGGAAATTCCGGGACTGGAAAACCTTCCTGCACTACAGGGGACATATAAGAAAATAGTTGATGGTTATTATGAGCAGGTAGGTGTTTTGGCTGTTGATATTCTAAATAACAACAAGGACGTTAAACAGTATAAGGAGGATTTTTATACCTATCATCACAATACGGAGCTATTTGTTAGGACTATGGCTAAGCAGATGAAAGAAATTCAGCGAACGGGGGAAGCTCCGAGTGAGCATTTTATGGCTGCTGTGCATAGGGATGCTAATACAGTCCTTGCTATGCCACAATGGAGGCGAATGAGACTGAATCCAGCAAGAAGATTTGTAAAGCAGTTGGGTTATTTTTATGATGTTGATAAGCATCCTATGAGTGGAGTTTTGAACAAGACTGTAAATAAACTTCATTTAGATTTTCGTGATACAGGTAACTACATTAATGGCGCTAGACAGATGGCGCTTACTATGAAGAGAATGAAGGGGTCGCCTTCGACTTTTCTTAGTTATTTAAAAGCTACTGGTAAAGAGTTAGCTATAATCTCCGGTGCGGTGCTTGGAGCTGTTGCAATGGGTGCTTTATTTGCTGCTACTGGAGGACTAGCTGCTGCTCCTGCTGCGGGACTGGTAATGAAGGGCCTAGTACTTGCAGGAAATGTTGTAATAATGTCGGGAGCTTCAGGTTTAGGAGCTGCAGTGGGAGGTCAATATACGCAGGCTTTGATTGAATGGGATCCGAAACATATTGATAATTCAATGTTAATGCTTAAGGCTTGGGGAACTGGTGCTGCTTTTACTGCTGCCGCTATGGTGGGTGGAGGAGTGCTTGGTCTTGGAATAGGAAGAGGAGCAGCTGCATTATCTAATTCAGGCTCTAAAATAGCTCAAAGAGTTGGACTACAGGTTCAGAAATATGCTGAAAAGTCTTTATTGAGGTTTTCTAAGGGGGGGGCTCCATCTTTAGAAAGTGGAAAAGGATTTTTTGCTAATATTAGATCACTTGGTAAGCAGTGGGTTTCTGAGTTTGGAGAAGAAATGCATGAAGAAGCTTGGCAAAAGATTGGACGAGGTATTGCTCCAAGGCATCCTTGGCTAGGTTTTGCATTTCAATTAATTCCTACAACAGGAAAATCTACTAGAACTAATTTTCTTAAGGCACGTGGTAATTTTCAGGTCTCTTCTAATCTTGTTGGAAGTGTGACTGATGCAGGAGTGTCTTTAGAATATAGCGATAAGTTGGAGGCTCGTTCTTACTTAGAAAGCAAGGGAGCTGCTCCAGAGGTGTTAGCAAAATTTGATGAGACTGGAGCTATTGATATGAAAAATAATGGAATTAAGATTGTTGTTCTTCCTACAACTCAACCAATTGATACACGTATTGCCTTGCAGAGGGCGAAATCTGCGAAAAAAATTCTTACATATAGTGAGTTAAAGCAAAGATATGAGTATAAAGGTGCGTCTTCTGAGCAGACGGCTAAAGATTTTTTTGAGGGAGAAGGATATTTATTAGACGCTAAAGATGCTCATGGAAATATGGTTTTTAAGAAAGGTGATTCTGAGATTTATGTTGCCAATACAGAGGTTGTTGCAGAAGTTGAAGCTGAAGTTCAGACAGAAACAGAGACTGGAGCCGAGGTTGCTTCTGAAGCAGTTGTAGGTACTGAGACCTCTGTTGATGGAGATTCTAGTGTAGATGTTGCTTCTGAAGCAGTTGTCGATACTGAGACCACTGTTGATGGAGATTCTAGTGTAGATGTTGCTTCTGAAGCAGTTGTTGAATCTGAGGTTTCGACCGATGATTCAGCGGCAGATGTAGATTTATCTGGATCGGCGTTGGGATATGTCTCTAAACCAGCATATGCAGCTTTGGAGGGAATTTTTGGAGAGAGAACTCAGGAAATTGTGGGAGGGATTAATTTAGAGTTAATGAGTAAATTGGGCAATGAAAGGGCCGTGGGGGGTATTTTGAATGGAAAACTTAAAGCCGGTCTTGATAGTGATCAGGTGGCTCAAGTTGCAGGTATTTTGGGAGATTCTTCAAAGGTTAGATTGTCTAAGGAAACTGTTGCCAAAATCGAAGTTGACAAGAGATCAAAAAAATTGGATGCTACAACAAGAAAGCTTATGCGGGCTATGGCTAAGGGGTTGGATGCAAAAATAGCCAAAACTACTGACGCGAAGGATAAGCAAAAGCTGATTGACCTACAAGTACAACTTAGGGGGGCAAAGACAATTGATTTAGAGGGAGATATTGATCTTGATGTTGAACTTATTAGATCAGGGGTTTCGGAGGAGGTTTTACGATTAATAGAAGAGAATGTGGATGGTCATTCTATGGATATGCAAGGTTATTCTGAAAATCGATTATCAGGGGTGCTTTTGGACCATGCAATTGATAAAGGATTGGAGTTTGAGCTTTATACTACGTCAAGAACTGCAATGCTTAAAAACTTGCAGCAGTCTGGGTTTACTAAAATCATGAAATACAGAACTCCGGATGGAGATTTTGATAAGTATATTGTTTCAAATCCAAGCACTGGCAAAACGAAGGTTGTAGTTAGAATTCGGCCTGGTAAAAGTTATCAACTTCAAGTTGAGGGGGCCTTATTACTTTATAAGAATGCGGAAGGGAAAAGTGTTTCTCCAGATAAGGTGAAGGTTATTGAGAGTAATCTTGATCTTAAACAGGTGTATTCTGATATTTTAAGCACAGCTCCAAAGTCCGACACGATTGTTATCGGGTACCAGAAACAGGTGGAAACTATTATGAAGGAGAAATATGGAATGACTCCTTCTCAGATGATTTATGATGAATATCTTAGTGCTAAAATCTATAAATATCGAGATGCCAGCGGAGTAGAACGTACTATGATGTCAGTAAATGTGTCTCCTGAATTGTATGGAGATAAATTAAAGGCATTTGTTGATACTATTTCAGCTAGAGGAGTTGAAAATATTATTTTTCAAGGGACTGCAGGAGGACTTTATGAATCTGCATTAGTTGGGCATATGGTTTTTCCTGAGAGCACAACTTTTGTAAATAGTGGACGAAAGGAGGCTCCGATTCCAGTTACAAATAAGGCGCTAGAGGTTATGGAGGATTTTGATGTGGATAATTTTGTCTTGGCTCCGAATCATGGAACTGTTCATACTCCTGTTGTTGAAACCCTGCCATGGCTTGGTGCTGTCAAGGAAGAGGGTGTTGATATAGTTGAATGTGAGGTTGCGAATATTGCAGAAGCATTACATGAAGGTGATCGTGATGATATCAATTTTTACTATTATCTTCGTGTTACAGATGTTCCTGGAACTGAGCACACAAATACTGACAAGAGCATGAAAGTTGATAAGTCTTTAATGGACAAAACGTTGGCTTTACAAGGCGATATAACGGGAAGGGTTTTCGAAAAGCTTATGGGGCATCCTGATGAAGTTGTTGCGATTGAGGACTCAGGTGAAACTCTGTATAATGTTGAGGGTTCTGACTATGTCTTCGATATGGCTCCGATTGGGATGTCTGCTAAGGTAATAGTCACTGAACCGAGTGTGCCAAGTAGTCTTGAAAAATTTGGTAATGCTAGAAAGCATGTTGAGAGAGTGGTGAATAAATTTATTGAGGATGGGGATTTTTCACTTGAGGCACGTGACAAATTTGATACTAGATTAGCTTCCACTGAAGCAATGTACGGAATAAAAGTAAAATTAGAATTATCTACTAAGGGTTAATATGGTAAAAGGAGCTCCAGGACATGAAGGCGAAGAGAATGATAGTTTGGACTATTTGAGACTCCATGCATCTGATGGTGTTGATATTGTTGGTGATGATGAAAATATTGAAATAAGAATAAAATCTTTGGTTGATCCGGCGGTTGATATTAGGACTATTAAGCTTTCTTTTGGTGATGCAGGAATTCCTGTTGAAAAAGTTGCTCAATTTCTGGATGGATTATGTGATGGAATGAGAATGATTCTTGAAAGTACTGATAGGGATGCATATCCAATTCCTTGGGCAAAATCTGTTGCCATAAATAGCATAGTTTCTGATGTAATGCATTCGAGCGGGCTTGCTGGTACGGGATTTGGAATTGAGTATGTAACGCATACTGAAGATCCGCAGTATTGGTACGGAGAGCGGGTTCAAAAAAAAAAAATAGTTGAGGACGTTAAAGGAGATGTTGAAGGAGTTTACGATGTTGAAAGAATCCGTGAGCTTATTCAAATTATCGAAGACTCATTAGCTGGGAAACCAGATGTTAATTTAAATGATAGACAGTGGGCGGTGGAGGAGCTTGCTTTAATGACTCCTACAGCAGCTACATTGGACTCTTTCATAGAATTCTTTAAGGAAGGTTCTACTAAGCATAGAAGAGCTCTTCTTAAGGCTATAGCAAAATCTGAAGATCCTAAGGCTACTACGTTAATCACTGGAGCACTACTTGATGCTGATGAAGAAATTCGTTGGCTTGCTGCATATCATTTAGGAAAGAGATCTCTGTCTGATGCTGACAAACATATTATTGAACAAAAATTCATTAAGCCATCTCATAAAAAGGGAAGATTGGCAAAGTTGTTAGGCGTTTTTGCCTTGTTAAGGAGTGATGAATTCAAGAATTCGCCTTTTAGAGTTTCATTGATTAATAATTTTAGAAGATTTGATTATCCAACTTTATCTATTTTGATTGCTCAGGCACCGAATCTTCTTGAAAGAGATGCCGCTATTGAATTCGTATCTTTGTTTAGTGTTAATAAGAGTGCAGGAATTAGGGAGTCAGTTTTAGATTCATTGATTACTCTAGATGCTGAATCAAGTAGAATTGAATTGTTTTCAAAGGATGAAGATTCTCATACTTCAAGAAAGGCTAGAAAGCATCTTGGAGAGAATGTTGAGGCCGAACTGCCTTCTATTGAGAGGTCGAAAGTAGAGGGATTGCTCTATGGAGCAGCTATTGGTGATTCAGTTGGTGCTCCTATAGAATTTTTAAGAGTTCAACAGATCATGGATATTTATGGTGATGAGGTGGATGATTACGTTGATCTTAAATCACATGATCAAAGATTCCGCATGCAAGTTGGTGAGATAAGTGATGATGCTGGAATGGGATTCATGATAATGGAGGGAGGTGTGGATGATGGATATTTGGAGATGTCGAAGGTTGGAGCTAATTTTGGACAAGAGATGGAGGATATTGATAGTGCTAGGAAGCCTAATATTGGATATCCATTGAAGTCTTCTTTTGATATGAGAAAGTTGGGGCTTGGATGTAATTGGAGATTATCAGGACATAAGGGGGCGAAAGGTTGTGGTGCTGCCATGAGAGTTTTTCCTGTTGCATTGTTTGCTAAGGACGATGCTGAGTTAGTTGAGCGTGCTGCAGATACAGCGATTTTGACGCACTATTCTGATATGGGAAGAGGTTCTGCTGTCTTGGTTGCTAAGGCTATGGACATTGTTTTGAAGGAAAAAGTTGATCTTTCAGATGAGGATGAAGTTCGAAAATATGTAGATAGAGTGGTGGAGTCCGCAAGAGTATTTTCAGAAGAACTTGCTGAGGCTGTTAGTAAAATCCCTGAATTACTTAAAAAGCCTGTTTCTGAAGCTTTGGAAGTCTTGGGCACTGACGGAGAAGCAATTGAAACTGTGCCAGCTGCGTTGTATTGTTTCTTGAAATCTCCTAATGATTTTACAGCTACTCTAAGGTCTTCAATTAATGTTGACGGTGATTCTGATAGTATTGGAGCAATAGCTTGTGCACTTAGTGGTGCTTATAATGGAGTTGAAGGAATTCCAGAACATTTAAAGGAGGGATTAGTTCAAAAGGATTATATTGAAGATTTGGCTGGTAGGTATTTCAAAAAATAGTTTTTGAAATATTTGATTACTGCATTTAATCTCGGTAATATCTTTCTGCTATGATTAAAACTTTCAATACAAAGCCGGTCAGTATTCCGATCAAAAAGATCGTGAAGGAGAATGATACTACGAATACTTATATTTTTGATTATACGGTTCAGGGAAAGCCTGGACAGTTTGTCATGATGTGGATCCCTGGTGTTGATGAGAAGCCTTTTTCGATTGCTTTGGATGATAAGAATGAGCTTTGGATTACAGTTTGTAAGGTTGGTCCTGCAACTGAGGAGCTTTTTAAATTAAAAGTGGGGGATCGTGTTGGAATTCGTGGACCATTTGGAACTTTTTATGATATTGAGGAGGATGATCACTTAGCTCTTGTAGCTGGTGGTTATGGTGCTGCACCTATGTATTTTGCGGCTCATGAGGCGCTTAAGAAAGGTGCAAAGGTAGAGTTTTTGGTTGGAGCACGAAACAAGGATCTTCTTTTATATACTCAAAAGATTTTAGGTCTTGGCGGGGCTGAACTTCATATTTCTACTGATGATGGATCAGCTGGTAGAGAGGGATTTGTGACGGAACTTTTGAAGGAGGTCATGGAGAAAGAAAA
>JABJOK010000047.1 GCA_018664365.1 Candidatus Peregrinibacteria bacterium
AATCTGGGATGTTTATTCCAATGTCTGCTAGAACTATCCCTACTAAGTTTACCTTTGGTAAATGAAGGCCTTTTGCAATCATTTGCGTACCTACAAGTACGTCGGCTTCATGCTTTTTGAAAGATTGATAGATATCCTCGAATCCATGTTTTGTTGAAGTAGTGTCTCTATCTGCTCGTAGCACCTTTACTCCGGGGAACTCTTTTAAAAGGTCTTCTTCTATCCTCTGCGTTCCAATTCCAAGAAAGCGTATGTTGTGGCCTTTGCACTCAGGGCAGTTGTCAGGAGGCGACGTTATTAGCCCACAGTGGTGACAGATAAGGCTTGGTCTCCCTAGTGTCTTGGAATGATAGGTTAATGGGATCTCGCAGGCTGCACATTTTTCAATGTGTCCGCAGTCACGACAAACTACTGAGGATGCTGATCCTCTGCGATTTAGGAAGAGGATTGCTTGTTCTTTTTTTTCTAAAACCTTGGCTAGCTCTTCTTTTAACTTATCGCTAAAAATTGAGTAGTTCTTTTTTTTGAATTCATCTCTCAGGTCCACTATCTCTACCTCGGGGAGAGTTGAGTCTCCAATTCTTTCGTGAAGGAAGGATGTGCTTTCTTTATAAAGTTCGGTTGAGCTGACGCTTGGCGTTGCTGACCCTAGTACTACTTTTATCTTTGGATTAATTTCTTGAAATTTCTCCGCAATTTGATGCACGGAGTATCTTGGAGCCTTATCTTGTTTGTAAGAATTTTCGTGTTCCTCATCAATTATAATGAGTCCCAGGTCTTGAAATGGTGCAAAGATCGATGAGCGGGAACCAATAATTAGCTTTGCTTCATTTTTCCATATGTCTTCCCAGGCTTTAAAGCGTTCTCCTTCTGAGAGCTTACTGTGAATGACTGCCGTCTTTACCTTTAACGTGTTTTCGAAATATTCGATCATCTGTGGAGTGAGGGATATTTCAGGAACGAGCATTAAAACTTGTTTGCCTTGGTCGATATAGTTCTTGGAAAGATTTGTGTAAATTTCAGTCTTTCCAGAGCCGGTTATTCCATGAATTAAAAATTTGTTCGAAGCGGTGTCTTTTAGTATAGTTTTTACCGTTTCTGCCTGCATTTTTGTCAGCTCTTTCTTTTTTGATTCATTTTTTTGATCACTGTCTTCTGTTTTTCTTTTTCTGAAAGGCTTTCTGGCTAGATTTCTCTTTGGAATGAATAGTTTTAGGATTTTGAATTTTGGACAGAAATAGTATTTGCTCATCCACTTCAGTGTTTTTAACTGAAGTTCGTTTAAAAGTGGTTTTTCTTCTAGTATTTCCTTTATACTAAAAGTTTTGAATTTTGGTTTCTCCTCGTGAATGTTGATTATTATTCCTATGTGGGGCTTGTTTCTTAAAAGGACCTTTACGCTTTGTCCTGATTGAGCGGTTATTTCTTCAGGAATAGAGTAGGTGAGGGTCTCAAAATCCTCGCTAATCTTTTGCGGTAAAAGTACTTCTGCGTATTTCATGGGCGTATACTAGCAAAAGTTGTTGGTTGCAGCTAGGAAGGATTAGAATTGGCCTAGCTTTTTGGCGCTTCGTGATTCGAATCTAAAATATAGAACCGGAATTACTATTAGAGTAAGTGCAGTTGATGCCATTAATCCAAATATAAGTGAGAATCCAAGTCCTGACCAGAACTCGTTTGTAAGAGCCAATGGAAGTATTCCGGCGATGGTTGTTATACTTGTCATTATGATTGGCTGTAGCCTTGCTTCTGTTGCTTCTGCAATTGATTTTGCGAACTTCATTCCGCTTTGACGATTCTTATTGATTCGATCAATAAGTACTATGGCGTCGTTAACAACGATTCCTGTTAGAGCTACTACCCCTAGGAAGGCTGGGAATGATAGATTGTGCCCTACTAGCATTAGTCCTGGAAATACTCCAATTAGAGCTAGTGGGAGTGTAAGTAGGATTACAAGTGGTTGTCTGAATGAGTTGAATACCATTACGAGAGTAAAGGCGATCAAGATTACGGCTACGAACATAGATCTGAATAGGTCTTGAAATGATTCTGCTATGTCTTCAAGGTCTCCTCCAAAGTCTATGCTGTATCCTTGTGGAATTTCTATTTTGTCTAGTTCTGACTGAATTGCTGCAGTTACATCAACAACGTTTATATCTTTTTCAGTGTCTCCAGATACTTTTATCGTGCGTTTCTGATCTTCTCGTGCAATTGAAGAGATGCTTTGTCCAAATTCATATGTTCCTATTTCTGAGAGTGCTACTTTATATCCTTTAGGAGTGTTGATTTCAAAACTCTCAATATCGTGGATTGATATGTTAGTTTTTTCGTTTATCTTTGTGAGGTCGTATTTAACGAGGATTGTAAGGTCTTCGCCATTTAGTGTTACATCAGTTGCTCCAACTCCCTGAATTATATTTCTTACTAGAGCTGAGACTTGGATTGACGATAGTCCGTGATATGAAAGAATGTCTTTATCTAGGGTGAATTTAAATTCGTTTAGTCCTGGCTTTAGACTAAGTTCGATATTTGTTGCTCCTTCGGTGTTCTCTGTTATTTGTTTCACCTGATTTGCAAGATCGTTGAGGGTGTTAAAATCGTCTCCAGTTATTTTTAGGTTTATTGCTCCTTCTGATGGAGGTCCTTCTTGAAGTTCTACTATGCTGATTCTTCCATTTGGAAAGTTTTCGAATTTATTTCTTATCTGGGCGGCTATATCGTAACTTTTTCTCTCTCTTTCTTCTTTTGAGATTAGGTTAATAGTTATGTTTGCTAGGTTTGAATCACTGTTGGCACCAGTTCCAAAGAGAGGTTCTTCAGTTATTCCAAGTGATTGGCTACTTCCAGTTTTACTTACGAATGTTTCAATTTCAGGGATTTCGTATAGGTAGTTCTCTACTTCTTGGGTTATTTCGTCAGTGTGTTCTAAGATTGCTCCTTTTGTAGCTTCTATTTGCACTACAAAGTAATTTTGATCTGTTGTGGGGAACATCTCTACCTTCAGTGCTCCACTTATAGGTAGTGACATACTTGCAGCAAACGCTACAAGGGCCACCAGTACTATAATTATTCTTAAGGATGCTTTTTGAACAACAAATTCGATTATTCTGTGGAACTTTTCTCCCATCTTGTCGAAGAAGGGTTCTAAAATACTGACAGTTCTTTTACCTCCATCTTTTTCAGATTTAATGAACTTGGTCGCTATTGATGGTGCAATTGTCAGTGATATGAATAGTGAGGCTATTAGTGCTGAAGTTATGGTTATAGGCAGTGTTCTCAAGAACTCTCCTAAAATTCCACTAACTAGTAGCATTGGAAAGAATGCAAAAACGGTTGTAAGAGTTCCTGCAATCAGTGGCCATTTATAGGTATGTACAGAAAGGAGTGCCGATTCTTTTGTACCATAACCTTTTCTGATATTTTCGTGAATTCCCTCCATTATTACTATCGTTGTGTCTACCATGAGTCCGAGTGCGATAACTAGGGAGAATAGTGAAAGTGTGTTTAGGCTCATTCCTAAGTTGTCCAAGACCACAAAGGTGATCATGAATATGATAGGGATAGAAAGTCCTGCTACTATTCCTTGTCTTAGACCAAGAGCTAAAAATAGGATTATTGTTATTATGGCGGTTGTTTGCATACCGCTACGACTTAGTGTTCCAATTTCTTCACTAATAAACTGTGAGTTGTCGTTGCTGACAGTTACAGTCATTTTGTCTGGTATTTTTCCATTTTCTTCAAGTTCTTGAATCTTTAATTTTGCATCCTCTGCTACTTTTACAGTATTTGTATTGTCTTCATTAAATACTTGAATTGAGATTGTTGGTTTCGATTCTTTTCCATTTTCTGAGAGCCTGCTTATTACTCCTTGAGATGGATATGTTTCTTCTATTGTTGCGATATCTCTTAGAAGAATAGGGGAGTAATCGTCTCCAATTGACATTAAAGGTAGGTTTCGAATGTCCTCTATTGATTCGAATCTGTTATCTATACGAACTGAATAGTTGAGATCTCCGGAGCTTACAATTCCTACTGGCAAGTTGTTGTTTGCCATTTTTATAAGGCTTCCTACGCTTTGTATGTCTAATCCGTATCCTTCAAGAGTTTCTTGGTTTACTACGACTTCAATATACTTATTCTGTGCACCAGTTATTTGAGCTTGAGCAACTCCAGAAACTTTTTCTAATTCATCTTCAATGGATTCAGCAATATTTGTTAGTTCGTATGCTGGAAGGTTTCCGGTTACTGAGAATGTAATTATTGAAAAAGCATTTGGTTCTGCTTTTACTACAATGGGGTCAGTAGCGTCTTCTGGAAGATCTGGTTTTGTTAGGTCTACTGCGTCTTTTACGTCCTGAAGAGCCTTGTCCATATCTGCTTTGGCGTCGAATTCTATGAATACTGATGAGAATCCAAACCCTGAGTTTGAACCTATCATTTCTATATCTTCTATGTTTGCAATGTTGTCTTCTAAAGGTATTGAAATTAGAGTTTCTACATCAGTGGGATTTGCTCCAGGTAGTGCTGTTGCGACTGACACAAATGGTATTTTTACCTCTGGTTGAATTTCTCTAGGTATCGTTGAAAGCGATAGGCTTCCCATTATTATTGCTCCAATAACTACCAGCCATGCGACTGGTCTTCTTTCAATAAAGAATCCCCAAAATGAGTTTTTTACCTTTTCTAAAGTTTCTTTTATTTCTTCTGTCATTGATTAGTTATTTTACTGGAGCTACTTTTTCACCGTCTTCAAGAAATGAAGTGATGCTGCTGATTATCTGTTCGTCTCCATCAAGACCAGAAAGTACTTCTATATAATCTCCGATTATTTGTCCTGTCTCAATTGGTTTGCAAAGGATTGTGTTGTTGTCTAGAACTGTCTTTGCTAGTTTTTTTCCATCTGAAATGAGAATGCTGTTTAGCGGAATGTATATTTGATTTGTTGGAGTTGATACGAAGTGTACTTTTACGAAAGATCCTGCGCTTAGTCCTTCTGAGTCATCTACTTCTATTTCTATGTCTATTTTTTTAGTTACCTCGTTTGGAGTAGGGCTAATAGATACTATTTCTCCCTCGTAATCTTTATTGTTTGCTGTGATTTTAACCTTGTCTTCAAGATTGATTAATTCAGCTTCGCTTGTGTTCACGCTTGTCTTAATAGTTAAGTCTCCTGTTGATTCGATTTTTAGCAATACTTGTCCGGGAGCAGTCATATTTCCTTCTTCTGCTTGGATTTGGGCTATTTTGCCGCTAATTGGAGCTTTTACTTTTTGTCCTGAAACGTTTAATTCTGCTGATTCTTTTCCAGAATTAGCTTGGACAACTTGCGTTGAAACTCCTGCGTTTTGAAGCTCTGCGCCAGTTTTTGCGCTTTCAGCCTGGTTTAGTGCTAGTAAGTATTGATTGTATGACTGTTTAATAGCTGTATTTAGCTGATTTATCTGTGAATAGTAGGTAGCTTCGACCTGATCTATGCTTAATTCGGCTTGTTCGAGTGCGTTTTCTGTACTTTCTTCAACAGATTCAGCTTGTTCTACAATGTTTTCAGCCTGTTCAATTGCTTTTTCTAGTGCGATTATTTCTGGACTGCCTGGGTCTAATGTGTCTTCTAGGTCGTCTAGTTCATCTTCTAGATCCTCAAGAGCGTCTTCGGCATCTTCTAGCATTTCTTCAGCGTCTTCGTACGCTTCTTCCACGCTATCTATTCCAATTTCAGCAGATTCTATTTGTATTTCGAATAGGTCAATTGTGTCATTTTTTGTCTGTACGGCTGATGTGTAAGCCTTTTTTGCGGAATCTACTCCTATCTGAGCACTGTAATATGCTTGATTTCCTGCTACTTCTGTTAAGTCTTGGCTGTAGACAGCTAGATTTAAGGTGTTTTGGGCTGTGTTTAGCTGTAAATCAGCAATATCTGTAGATAATGAGTCTCCAAGCACTAAAAGTGTATCTCCTTTCTCTACATCGTCTCCTATACTCACTTTTATGTCTGAAATACGTCCTGCTACTTCAGGAGTTACATATACGCTACTTTCAGAAGAGGATGTTCCACTTTTTGAGAAATTCAGTGTAACTACGTCTTCTCCTAGTTCAAACACCTCTACCTCCTTGGTAGGGAATTCACGCAGAATAAGCTCTTTGTTAGTCTTCTCACCCGACTTGTCGGAGATATTTCCTACGTAGTCCTTTATTTGGTCTTTGTAAAAATAACCCCCTATTCCTAGGGCAATTATTGCTATGAGTATGAGTAGCTTTTTCATATATTTTAGTTAGTTCCTAGCTTTAAATTATCCCTCAAATAGGCTATTTTGTCAATACGAATGTTGACAAGTTCCTCTTTTTCAGTATAATCAACGTTCTGCTTAACAAAATTTATGAATATCGAAGACAACAATTTGCTGATTGAGCGCTATGCAAAGGGCAAAGAGGATGATTTGATTGATCGTTTTGTTTGCGATGGCCCAAGTGAAATAATGGAAGAATTGGGGCTTTCTGAAGAGGCTTGGAGGGTGGTTTTTGACTATTTAGTCTTTGAAAAGAACCTGCTTCATAAATGTGTAACTCGAAACGGTGATTTCTTTGTTGAAGAGTATGTGAAGTATGGAATTTCGCATATTAGAGAGATTTTGGATATTGTGAATGAAAAGTATGATATTGCTTTTGAGTCAGTCTTTGACTTTATCGTTATAAGTAATGATGCGCTTTATCTTCATGTTATGGAGCACAGAGGGCGTTATACTACTGCTCTTAAGGCACGTGGAGCTGACTTTGTGCGTAAAGTTCTTGGTGTTTGGCGTGGTAAGTACAGTGAAAACTGGCAGAAAGTTCTAGATTTGCTTCTTCATGCTGTTTGTGACGCAATTTTCTCTGAAACTACGTATGAACACGGTTTAGTTGCATTTTCACGCATATTTAATGATGTACGTGAGCACAGACCCATTTATAAATCGGGAATATTACTTTAAGATAGATGGTTAGATCGTCTCAGGGATGACCATGAAATAATCTTCAAGTTTTTCGCCTTGTTTATCAATGAGAGTTACGCGGTAGGCGATCTTTCGATCTGGAAGATATTTGTAGTAGGTTAGGTCGATCACCTCTGACTCCTTTGATTCTAGGCGTTCTAAATTTAGATGATTGTCAGAGTCTTCACGTTCATCGTTTTCGAAGGCCTTATATTCTTCCATGCTCAAGTCTGAGAGAGAGTGTGATTCTTTTTGATAGATTTTACGAAGCTCCACTTTTGCCTCTTCAAGCGTTTTAGCGGTGAGTATTTCTCCTGACATATGGAGGTGGTTAAATTTTGTTGACCTCTCACCCTTGCGGGTTCGGGATTAATAAGATTCCTGCTCAGTCAGTCGCTTTGCTTCTTCTTCGCAGCAATCTTGATTGAATGGTACGCCCGACAGGATTCGAACCTGTAACCCTCGGTTCCGAAGACCGATGCTCTATCCAGTTGAGCCACGGGCGCTTGTTTATATCGTGTTTGATTGTAGGGGAGACAGGGGGATTTTGCAATGCTAGGAGAGATAATTTAGTGAGGGTTTGAATGCGGGGAGTTTATTGTATTTTGAAATCTTTTTGAATTGATGCAAGTAACGTCGACGTCGTTTTTATTTGGTGATATGTCAATGTTGTGGCGTGAAGGGTTTTTTTGATGAATAAAAAAAGAGCCCCTTG